>NZ_RAWF01000049.1:0-41939 GCF_003612075.1 Corallococcus sp. CA041A | reverse complement strand
GCGGTTCTTCCATGGCCTCAAGCGCTTCCGCCGCCTCGCGACTCGATATGAGAAGACAGCCCGCAACTACCTTGCCCTCATCCACCTCGCCTGCACTCGGATGTGGCTCAATTAGGGACACCCCCTACTCCACACCGCCCAGCAGGAAGGCGAGCAGGAGCAGCGCGAGCACGCCGGTGGTGATGGCGGCGAAGGCGCGGTCCTTCTGCGCGCGGAAGATGCCCAGGGACAGGGCCACGCGCAGCACGGGCACGGTGATCATCACCAGGAGCCCGGCCATCACGAAGGACTGGCCGCGCACGGCCATGACGCCCTCGAAGACGTCCGTCAGTTGGTGCGGCGCGTCGTCCGGCGAGGTGAGGCGCTGGAGCGCGTCCGGGGACGAGAAGTAGTCCGGGTGCCGGAAGAAGGTCATCACCATGCCGCACGCGACGAGCGACAGGCTGAGCAGCACGCCGCCGCGCAACAGCTGGCTGATGAGCAGCTCCGGCGTGAGCGGCACCACCTCGTCCTGCGCGACGGCGGTGGTGGTGGTCTCCGGAGGAGACGGAGGTTCGCCGGTGACCGAGCTCATCCGTGGATTCCCTTGGACAGCATCTCGTACGACACCCACAGCAGGACGGCCACGAAGAGCCTGCGCAGGGAGCCGCTCTTGAGCTTCGTGAGGTAGCGCGAGCCCGCGAACGCGCCCAGCGTGACGCCCACGCAGACGGGGCCGGCGATGAACGGGTCGATGTCGCCTCGCGCGAAGTAGATGCCCGCGCTGGCCGCCGCCGTGACGCCAATCATGAAGTTGCTGGTGGCGGTGGAGACCTTGATGGGCAGCCCCATGGCCAGGTCCATGGCCGGCACCTTCAGCGCGCCGGAGCCGATGCCCAGGAGCCCGCTCACCGTGCCCGCGACGTACATGAGCCCCAGGCCCACGAGCGGACGGTGCACGCGGTACGCCACCTCGCCGCCGGTGGACACGTCGTAGTAGCTGCCGTGCAGCGCGAGCCGGTCCGCGAGGGCATCCGGCGGCGGCTCTTCGCGGGGTCTGCCGTCCTCGCGCAGCTTGCGCAGCATCGCGAGCGCCGAATAGGCCATCACCGCGCCGAAGAGGAAGTACAGCGCGCGCCCGCTCACCACGCCCGCGAGCATCGCGCCCGTGACGGCGCCCGCCACGGTGGCCAGCTCCAGGAACATGGCCACGCGCATGTTGGCCAGCCCGTCGCGCACGTACGCCGCCGCCGCGCCGCTGGACGTGGCGATGACGGACACGATGGAGGCTCCCACCGCGTAGCGGATGTCCACCTTGAGCACGAGCGTGAGGACGGGGATGAGGATGAGGCCACCGCCCAGGCCCAGCAGCGAACCCATCAGGCCCGCTCCAATGGAGATGCACAGCACGATGGCGACGAAGTTGAACGGAGTGGCGTCCAAGACGGTGGCCATCTTCCTCCTGGCCCTCCTGCATGCAAGCGCTTCACGCGCAGCCCGTCTGGTTGCCCGCCCTGGACCGCCCCCCAAGGGTGAGGGGACGGTGGTCCTTCAACGTTGCCGGGGCGCGTTGGACGGCTTCGTGTCGTGTGCCGGCGGCGTGTCCGGGGGCTGCGGTATCTGCCAACCCTGGAAGAGCGGCCAGCCCCGGTAGGGATTGCCCCGGGTGGGTTCTTCCGTGGGTTCCGTTGGCTCCAGGCGCTGACCGGGGTGCGGTGGCGTGCGCAGCAGCACCCACGCCAGCACGACGCACAGCAAGCTCATGGCGACGATGCTCCACGCACGCGTGCGGGGCTCCAGCTCCATCTAGAAGCGCCCCCGCTTGAGCAGGTCGCCCTTGGAGAGCGAACCCAGCAGGTGCCTGCGTCCATCCACCACGGGCAGCCGGTCCAACTCCGTGTGGCCGAACCGCGCGGCCACCTCCGCCAGGGACAGGTCCGGGGTGATGGGCTGCACACCGGTGTCCATCACGTCCGCGGCCACGGTGGCCTGGAGCAGCGAGTGGTCCGGCAGGTGGCCCTTGAGCGCGTCCAGGGTGATGACGCCCAACAGGCGCCCCTCCGCGTCGGTGACGTAGAGGTCCGCGCCCGCGGGCTGCTCCAGGAGCAGCACCACCACCTCGTCGAAGGGCGCGGAGGGAGGCACCCGCTGCGTGGCCGGTGACAGGAGCGAGCGCACGCCTTCCTCCCGCAGCCAGTGCGGCACGGAGGCGGGCACGCGCACGTCGCGCTTCGCGAGCACGGACGTGTAGAGCGACTCCGGCTCCAGCCGGCGGCTGACGACGGCGGCCACCACCGCGGCGAGCATCAGCGGGAGGATGAGGTCGTAGTCGCCGGTCATCTCGAAGATCATCAGCACCGCGGACACGGACGCATGCGTGGTGCCCGCGAGCACCGCGCCCATGCCGAGCAGCGCGTAGGCCCCGCTGGGCGCCGCCCCGCCCGGAAGCGCCCGCTCCACCATCATCCCGAACGCGCCGCCCAGGAGCGC
Source organism: Corallococcus sp. CA041A (assembly GCF_003612075.1). Lineage (NCBI taxonomy): Bacteria > Pseudomonadati > Myxococcota > Myxococcia > Myxococcales > Myxococcaceae > Corallococcus > Corallococcus sp. CA041A. The sequence goes on along the minus strand of NZ_RAWF01000049.1, from coordinate 39,470 downwards.
GCCGAAGAAGAGGGACGGGGTGAAGAGACCGCCCGGCACCCCCGCGCCCGCGCACAGAGACGTCACCGCCAGCTTCGCCAGGGGCAGGATGAGCAGCAGCGTGAGGGGCAGCGTCCCGTGCAGCGCCATGTTCACGGAGTCGTAGCCGTTGCCCATGAGGTACGGCCCCGCGATGGCGGTGGCGCCCACCACCGTCATCGCGACCAGCGGCATGAACGGGGTGAGCCACGAGGGCAGCTTGTCCAGCAGGTCGGACGTGAAGTTGATGCCGCGCACGTAGAGCGCGGAGGCCCCGCCCACGAGCACGCCCAGGATGAGCGCGAGCAGCAGTTCGCGCGGATGGGTGAGGGCGTAGTGGGGGATGACGTAGCTGGGATGGTCCGCGATGAGGGTGCGCGACACGAGCGTCGCCACCACGCACGACACGACGATGGGGCCGAAGAGCTCCAGCGCGAAGCTGCCCAGCAGCACCTCCAGGCCGAAGAGGGCAGCGCCGATGGGGACGTTGTACGCGGACGCGATGCCCGCCGAAGCGCCGCACGCCACCAGCACGCGCGCCTGGCCCGGCCCCAGCTTCAGCCATCCGGACATCGCGGAGCCACTGGCCGCGCCGGTCTGGAGGAGCGCGCCTTCGCGGCCGAGCGGCGCCCCCAGCGCCACCGCGAGGATGGACACGAAGCCGCGTAGCAGTGCGCGGGGGAAAGGCAGCCGGCCGGACTTCACCCAGATGGATTCGATGATGCCCGCGGTGCCGTGGCCTCGCAGGGGCTGGCCCACCACCAGCGACACCAGCGTCACCAGCGCGCCGCCCAGCACCGGCACCAGGAACCGGCGCCAGCCCGGCGACGCGAGCGCCCCCTCCAGGAAGTGCTCGGAGTTGGTCTGCCAGAACAGGTGCTGGGTGAAGCGCAGCACGGCGAGCAGCGCCACCGCACCCAGGCCGGAGATGAGGCCCACGCCCACCACCAGCACCCAGAAGCGCCGCTCCTGTCCCAACAGGCCCCGGAGGATCCGCCGCAGCCAGGGCGAGGGTGCCCCCGTCCTCAGGTCGGGATGTACGGCTCCGGATGCGGGTTCGGGCATGGCCTCCACACCTGTCCAATGTACGGAGGAGGGAAGGGCCTTCCCGGGACCGCACGGTATTTCCCGGAGGCTTCCGCCTGGCCGCCTGTCCTCCGGACGGACTGCCGGTCCGACGGAGTCCTGGCCACGTCCCGCTGCGTGCTTTTCGCGGGCTGTCGCGTTCCGGACGGGTGACCGGGCCGCCGGAGTCCTTGCCGCGCAGCGCTGCATGCCTCGCGCGGGCTGTCGCGTTCCGGATGGACTACTTGCCCGACGGAGTCCTGGCTCCCTTTCCCTGCGTGCTCTTCGCGGGTTGGCGAGCACCGGAGTCCCGAGGCGGGGCGCCCGTGGAGGGCTGGCCTTCCGGTTCACCCGTGAGGCCCAGGTGGATGCCGGGCGGCGGAGGGTTCTTCAGCACGGACTCCGTCCGCGTCGCGGGCTCGGTGATGTCCGGCGCGAAGCGGTCCGCCAGCTCCGCGGCGGCGTCGCTCATCTCGCGGTGCGCGACGATGGTGCGCTCCAGCGTCTTGCCCAGCCGGGCCGACGTGTCGAAGGTCTGCCGGGATTCGTCCGAGCCCGGCAGCGAGTCCTGGTACGAGAACGCGAGCGTCGCGTCCCGGCGCAGCGCATCCAGCAGCCGGGCCAGCTGCTGCTGCAGCTCCGCGTCCTGCTCCGCACGAGGGCGCTCCAGCAGGCCCCGCTCGCCGCCGAACCAGACGCGCCCCACCTTCCCGAAGCCCTCGTCCGCGGAGGCCAGGGGCACGTCCTCCATCACGAGCAGCGGGTGCACGCGGCGCGGGAAGTCCTGTTCATACAGCGCGAAGAGCAGGGTGCCGTCCGCGCGAGGGAACACCGCCGCGGTGCGCGAGCCGAAGGGGAAGAAGGGCGTGGCGGACACCTCCGCGCGCTTCGCCACGCGGGCCCGGGCCAGCGCGTCCAACGGCGTCGTGTCCTCCATGGCGCGCTTGGGCGTGCGGCGCAGGTTGTTCATCAGGTCGCGCGCCTGGTCGATGCCCACCACCACGTTGAGCGCGCTGCCTCGCGAATAGCCCGCGTGGTAGACGCCCACCAGCTCGAACTCGCCCGTCTTGCAGGAGATGGCGAGCACGGGCGACCCCGAGTTTCCCTGCGACAGGAGCGCGTCGATGACGAAGTCGTCGTGGTACCACTCCTTGTACTCGTCGCGGTCGTAGGCGGAGATGACCTTGCCCATGTTGGTGGCGTTGAAGACGCCCAGTGGGAAGCCGCGCACGTCCACCACGTCGCGCTCGCGCACGGCGGCGCTCCGGCCCACCTTCCACGGCATCACCGTCAGGGGCGTCTTGGACTTGATGACGGCCAGGTCCAGCTGCGGATCCACCACCGCCTTGGACAACGGAACGTCGTCGCGGTCGTAGTGGTCCGCCTCGTTCTCCACGATGCTCAGGCCGTCCTTCACGCGCTTGCAGCCGGAAGGCACGCCGTCCACCGGGCGCGCGTCGCTGGTGACGTCCGGCCACTCCACGACGTGCTCGTTGGTGAGCAGCAGCGTCTCCCCGGCCTGCTGCTTGTAAGCGAACGCGGTGCCGTGCGCGGACACCGGCGTGCGCGTGCGGCGCACGTTGCCCTCCGCTCCGTAGGACAGGCACTCGTACACGGCGGTGCTGCGCACGCAGTACGTGTACTTCTTCTTCATCGCCTGCTCGAAGGCCCGCGCCTTGGGGGACAGAGCGGCGTAGCTGTCCGCGTATTCGCCTTCGCAGTATGGCGCGGGCGGTGGTGACTCCTCCGCGGGCGCCTCCGTGGGCGGCGGAGTCGTAGAGGGCGCCTCTGCTCCGGCAGCGGTCAGGGACACCGCTACCACCGACAGTCCGACCATCCACCCGACCATGGCCCCTCCCGCGTTGTCGTCGCCTCAGGTGTTGCTAAGGCCCGGCGCGCCCGAGTGCATCTGTGCGTGCGGGAGGCCAAGCGGATTTCGGGCTGCGAAAAGCCCGCTGTCCGTCAGAAGTGACGGCGCGCCTGTCCATTCCCGGACGGGCCGTCCTGACGCACACGGTGGGCGTGGGCCTCACCCGTCCAGGTCGTTGAGCGCGTCGGGCGGAAGCGGTGATGCGCCCGTCACCGTGCCGTCCAGGTCCAGGGGCAGCGTGGACGGATCGACCTCTGGCGGAGGGTTGTTCTCGAAGGGCGCGGCGAGCACGGGGCGCGCACCTCCGGTCCCCGGGGGCGGACGCAGCACGGGCCCCGGAGGAGGCAGCCCCGAGTGCCGCCGCGCGGCCTCCATCAGGGCGTTGTGGTGGCGGTACCTTGCCTCCACGAGCTTGTGGATGAGCAGCGGCCCCCCGGGCACGCGGCGCGCGGTGAGGGCCTGGGTGGCCTTGCGCACCGGGTAGCGCACGCGGCGGATCTGCACGCGCCAGCCCTTGGGGGTGAAGGTGAAGACGCCGTAGGCAGGGCGCAGGTCGCCGTCGCGAGGAATCCCGGCGCTGGCCACGTCCGCGATGAGCATCCGGCCCACGCGCCGGCGGTAGGGGAAGTGCAGGTGCCCGAAGGCGCACGCGGCCGCGTCCAGGTGCGTGAAGAAGCGACGCACCGCGACGTCGTCCAGCGTGGGGTCCAGCGACTCCTCCAGGTTTCGGGGATTCGCGTGGCAGATGAACAGGTCCTGTCCCTTGCGCGGCGTGTAGCGCAGGGAGAAGGGCATCTGTCCCAGCTGGTGGAGCAGCGTGTCGCCCAGCTGGTCGCGCGTCCAGCGCAACAGCTCCGTCTTCCAGTGGTCGCGCTCGCGGTACGCGCCGCCCAGGTAGTTGCCGGCGAGGTACGCGTCCGTGTTGCCCATGATGAGGGCGTGGCACTTGCTGAAGAGCAGCTCCACCGTCTCGCGCGGGTGCGCGCCCCGCAGCGCCAGGTCTCCGGCCGCGACGATGTAATCCGGCGCCACCGATTTGGTGATGTCGTCCAGCACGGCCTCGCAGGCCGGAAGGTTCCCGTGAATGTCCGCGAGGATGGCGACCCGCATGGCCGCCCCCATCCTAGCCCGTCGCAGCCGTCGGGCCAGCCGCCGAGGGTAGAAAAATGACAAAGGTACTGCCCGCGTTCGGCTGGCTCTCCACCTTCACCTCGCCATCCATCGCGCCCATCAGATGCTTCACGATGGAAAGGCCCAGTCCCGTCCCCCCCATGTCCCGGCTGCGGCCCTTGTCCACCCGGTAGAATCGCTCGAAAATCCGGGAAAGATGCTTGGGCTCGATTCCCACGCCTGTGTCGCGCACGCGCACGACGCACCGGCCGCCCTCGTACGCCCCGTCCACGTCCACCCTGCCGCCCGCGGCCGTGTACTTCACCGCGTTGTCGAGCAGGTTGAGGAGCACCTGCTCGATGGCCCGCCCATCCCCCATCGCCACCAGCCCCGGCGGCACGTGCAACCCGATTTGCTGGTTCTTGCCCTCGGCCTTGGGGCGCACGCCTTCCGCGGCGCGGGAGACGGCCAGGGCCAGGGGGACCTCCGTGCGCTGGAAGGTCATCTCGCGCGCCTCCAGGCGGGAGAGCTCCAGCAGGTCCTCCACCAGCTCGGAGAGGCGCTCGGACTGGCGGTGGATGATCTCCACCATCTTCGGCGCCACCTGGGTGTCCTGGAGCGCGCCGCCCTGGAGCGTCTCCGCGTAGCCTCGGATGGCGGTGATGGGCGTGCGCAGCTCGTGGGAGACGTTGGCCACGAAGTCCTTGCGCACCTTCTCCAGCCGGCGCAGGTCCGTGACGTCGTGGAAGACGGCGGAGCTGCCGGGCAAATCCCGCCCCACGGGCGTCACGCGCACGGCCAGGGTGCGGGAGTAGAGCCCCTCGAGCGTCAGCTCCAGCCGCGTGGAGGCGCCTTCATGGCAGGCGCGGGCCACCGCGTCGTTGAGCGCCTCGTTGCGGATGAGCGCGAGCGGCCGCTGGCCCACGATGGCGCCGTGCGCGGGCAGGAGCATCTCCGCGAGCGCGTCGTTGTGGCGCACCACGGTGCCCTCGGCGTCCGTCACCCAGAGCCCCTCCGCCATGCCGTCCAGCACGGCGGTGAGGATGCGAGCCTCCTGGTTGAGCGCGGCGGCGCGCATGGACAGCTTGTCGTCCAGCGTGTCGATGGCGTCTTCCAGCTGCGCCAGGTCGTCCGTGCGCTCCAGGCCCGCGGGCGGTGCCACGTCCATGCCCGCCGCCAGCGACTGCGTCTTCTGGGTCAGCGCGCGAAGCTGTCGCTCCATGGCCACGCGGCTCGTCCCCAGGGCCAGCGCGGAGCCCGCCAGCGTGACGAGCCCCGCGGCGAGCGCGCCCGCCGGGTGCCCGAAGAGCACGAGCAGCGTCGAGACCAGCAGGGGAGGGACGAGCAGGGCCAGGAGCGTGAAGCGCAGGGGCATGGCGGCCTCACGGAGGGCTGAGCTTGTAGCCCACGCCGCGTACGGTCTCGATGATGTCGCCCGCGGGGCCCAGCTTCTCGCGCAGGCGCTTGATGTGCGTGTCCACGGTGCGCGTGTGGATTTCGGCCTGGATGCCCCAGACGTCGGACAGAAGCACCTCGCGCGTCTGCACGCGGTCGCTTCGCTCCAGGAGCGTGCGCAGCAGGCGGAACTCCAGCGCGGTGAGGATGACCTCCTCGCCCTTCACCCGCACCTGGTGGCGCGACGTGTCCAGGCTGATGTCGCCCGCGACCAGCTCCGCGGCGGGGCCTTCCTCCGCGTCCGCGCGGCGCAGCACGGCCTTCACGCGCAGCAGCAGCTCGCGCACGGAGAAGGGCTTCACCACGTAGTCGTCCGCGCCCAGCTCCAGTCCCTGGATGCGGTCCGCTTCCTGGCCCTTGGCGCTGACGATGACGACCGCGGCCTTCTTCAGCTCCGCGTCGCTCTTGAGCATGCGCAAGACTTCACCGCCCGCCACGTCCGGCAGCATCAGGTCCAACAGCACCAGGTCCGGAGGATGGGCCCGCGCCCGGGCGAGCCCCCCCGCGCCGGTGTTCGCCGTGTCCGTTTCGAAGCCCGCCGCGCGGAGGTTGTAGTCGACGAGTCCGGCCAGGTCCTGCTCGTCCTCGATGATGAGGATGCGCGCCATGAAGGTGCTCCCGCGAAGGGATGGAATGCGTGGCGTCCCGTAACAGATTCGTTCCGGCGCGCCCGGGACATCCATGTGACATCCATGCACCATGCCCGCTCTCCCACCAGGGGACCTGGGACCGGGCGTCAGCGCGGAAACACCGGGTCGCAGGACTGCGTGGTCAGCTCGATGGGCGCCGCCACCAGGGTCGCGTTGGTGCCGGAGTTCACCACGCGCAGGTAGTTGCAGGAGCTGCCCAGGAAGCGGGTGGGCGTGTCGGCCGTCAGCGCCTCGATGACGAGCGCGTAGTCGCGGCCCACCGGCACGTCCACGGAAAGCCCCATGGCCGCGCCGCCGGGAGCCGAGGGGAAGCGCAGCGTGCGCCCCGAGTTGCCGTCCGCGTCCTTCAACTCCAGCAGGTCGCTGGAGGACACCTGGGAGGACAGGCAGGTGCGCTGCAGCTCCGTGCAGTTGCGCTTCGTGCCGTCCTTCAACACGGCCACCTGGTACGCGCCCACCTGGCTGGCGACGGCGCGGCTCAAGGTGATGTCCAGGCCCAAGGGCAGGGCCTCCGAAGTGGCGTCCGGGCCGCAGCCGGCGAGCAGCGCCAGCATCAGCAGGGTGGGGCGTCTCATGGTGCTGCGTCCTCCACGCGGATGGTGATGGGCACCCGGCCGCGCTCCTCGGAGGAGGACAGGGCGACCACGCCGGCCGTGCCGCCAATGGCCACCGCGCCCACGGCCACCCAGAGCCAGGGGCTCTTGTACCAGGGGCGGCTCGTCCCTTCCGTCAGGGCCGCGGCGGGTGCGGCCTTCGACGCCACCTGGAAGAGGAGGGGGTGGAACGGATCCCCGCGTCCTGCGAGCCGGCGCTGCGCCGCGTCCACGACCTCGAAGTAGTACTCCACTTCATACGGCGTGGACTCCACCGGCAGCTCATACGCGGGCAGCACGGCGAGGTAGTGCTCGGCCCGGGCGCGGTCGCGCACGAAGTCCACCGACGAGAAGCCCTGCGCCCCGGCGCGCCGGTAGAACAGCCGGGCCCGCGCGCCCAGCGCCATGTCCCGGAGGACGGCGTCCACCTCCACGCGGTCTCCCGGCGCCGGGTCCGGGATGGGGTCCACCTCCAGGGTGACGGGGTGGACGCGGCGGTGGCGCAGGTCCTCCTTCAGCTTCGCGAAGAGGCCGCGGACCTTCGGCGGCGCGGAGCGGGGCAGCTCGAAGTCCGGCCGGGCCTGGAGCAGCTTCTCGTACGCCCCGCGCGCCAGGGCCTCGTCGCCCAGGTAGAGGGCGGTGAGCCCCTGCAGGCGGTAGAGCTCCACCAGCTCGTCGTCCGTGACGTCGGGCGCATCCAGCCCGCCCTGCACCACGCCCAGGGCCTCCTGGAAGCGGCCGGCCTCCAGGAGTTCCTTCGCGGAGTCGATGGCGGGGCTCGTGGGGCCCAGCTGGAAGAGGAGGGGAGACGGGGGCAGGGGCGCACGGGCCTGCGCTGGCAGGGCGAGCGTCAGCCCGAGCCCCCAGACACAGAGTGCGCCCCGCCAACCTCGGGCGGGGTTGCGCATCAGATGGAAAGCTAGCAGAGCGGTGTTGAGTGGATCCACGCGGCTCGGCTCGCGAGTCCAACCCGGCGTGTTGACTGAAGGGGGGAGTCCCTCTATGTTGCGCGCCCTTTTGCCGGGAAGCCTTGTAGATGGTCGTAAAGATTGAACAAATCAAAGAAGCAGGGCTGAAGCTCGACGAGCCCATCGCTCCTGGCCTCCTCAAGGAGGCCCTGGAGGGCCAGTCGTCCGGTGAGGGCACTGGCTTTCAGGCGACCGCTCCGTCCACGCTCCACGCCACCCTGCGCAAGCTCAGCGGCGGCGTGCTGCTGAACGGCAACTTCACCGTCCACCTGGGCGCGCCCTGCAAGCGCTGCCTCGCGGACGTGAAGCTGGACCTCCCCGTGTCCTTCATCATCAACCTGGTGCCGGAGTCCCTGGCCCGGGGAGACGACTTCAAGGACGACGACGAGAAGGTCATGGAGAAGAAGGAACGCACCCAGGGTGAATCCGGGGGCACCTTCGAACTGGACGGCACGGACGAGCAGGTTTTCGATGGGAAGACGATCGATCTGGATCCGATCCTCCGGGAACAGGTATTGCTCGCGCTCCCGATGAGCGCGGTCTGTCGGGAAGACTGCCAGGGGCTCTGCTCGCAGTGCGGCCAGAACCTCAATGAAAAGAAGTGCGGCTGCGAGCCGAAGGTCGTGGACCCTCGACTGTCGCCGCTGAAGAACATCAAGCTGAACTGACGGTCCCTATGCCCCTCGCAGGTCGCGAGGGGGGACGGGTCCGATGCCGAGGTGAGCCGTGGGAGTTCCCAAGAAGCGGACGTCGAAGATGCGCCGGGACCGTCGTCGGGCCGGCAACAACAACCTGCGGACCCCCGTGCAGGTCATCAAGTGCTCCAAGTGCAAGGAGCCCGTGATGCCGCACCGCGCCTGCGCGGCCTGTGGCAACTACGGTGGCCGTGAAGTCATCGCGACCGCCGCGGAGTAGTTGAAAGCGGAAGGCTGCCGGTGCGGCTCGTCCTCGACGCGATGGGTGGCGACCACGCCCCCGACGCCGTCGTGGACGGGGGCGTGCTGTTCGCGCGAGCGTATCCCGGGCACGAACTCGTGCTGGTCGGGGACGCCACGCGTGTACGCCCTGTCCTGGAGCGCGCCGGCTCGCCTCCCAACATCCACCTCCACCACGCGTCCGAAGTGGTGGAGATGGACGACCCCGCGACCGCCGCGTTCCGGCGCAAGCGGGACTCCTCGCTCCGGGTGGGCTTCGAGCTCGTCCGGCAAGGGGAGGCGTCCGCCCTCGTGTCGGCGGGCAACTCCGGCGCGGTGATGGCCGGTGGCATGTTGACGCTCGGCCGGATTCCCGGCGTGGAGCGTCCGGCCATCGCGGCCCTGTTTCCGGCCTTGAAGGGCGAAGGCCGCTGCCTGCTGCTGGACGCGGGCGCCAACGTGGACTGCCGTCCCTCGCACCTGGCCCAGTTCGCCGTGCTCGGCGAGGCCTATTCGCGCACCCGCCTGGGCGTGAAGCGTCCCCGGGTGGCGGTGCTCTCCAACGGCGAAGAGGAATCCAAGGGCACGCAGCTCACGCGGGACGTCAGCGCGCTGCTGCGCCGCTCGGACCTGGAGTTCGTGGGCTACGTGGAGGGCAAGGACCTGTTCTCCGGAGACGTGGAGGTCGTCGTGACGGACGGCTTCACCGGCAACATCGTCCTCAAGACCTCCGAGGGCGTGGGCATGGGCATCACCGGACTCCTGCGCTCCGCCATCGAGAAGCGCGGCGGCCTGCCGGAGAAGCTGGGCGCGCTCCTGCTCAAGCCCACCCTGCTGGGGCTGCGCCGCGTCATGGACTACGCCGAATACGGCGGCGCGCCGCTCCTGGGCCTCCAGGGAGTGGGCATCGTCGCGCACGGCCGCTCCTCTCCCCGCGCCATCCACAACGCGCTCGTCACCGCGCTGCAGCATGTGCGCGCGGGCGTGCAGGAAGAGCTGACGCGCTGCATTGCCAACGCCGCCGCCTGGCTTCCTCCCCACCAGCGGGGAAGGAAGGCGGACGGGGACGAAGGGGCCGATTAGAGCGCGCCGGCCATGCGTTGGACTCCGACGACTCGGAGGCCTCTTGGCACGCACGCACATCATCGGAACGGGTTCCTATGCTCCCGCGCAGGTCCTGACCAATCAGGACCTGGAGCGCCTGGTGGACACCAGCGACACGTGGATCCGCGAGCGCACCGGCATCCAGGAGCGCAGGCAGGCCGCCCCCGATGAGGCGACGAGCGACCTGGCGGTGAACGCCTCCCGTCACGCGCTGGAGATGGCGGGCGTGGCGCCCGGCGACCTGGACCTCATCATCGTGGGAACCGTCACCGCGGACATGCCCATGCCTTCGTGCGCCGCGCTGGTGCAGTCGAAGCTGGGTGCGAAGCGCGCCTTCGCCTTCGACGTGTCCGCCGCGTGCGCGGGTGGGCTGTATGCGCTGAGCGTGGCGGACCAGTTCGTGCGCTCGGGCCAGGTGAAGCGCGCGCTCGTCGTGGGCGCGGACCTGCTCACCCGCGCGGTGGATTGGACGGACCGCAACACCTGCGTCCTCTTCGGGGACGGTGCGGGCGCCCTGGTGTTGGCGGCGGAACAGGACGCGGACGAAGACGCCATGGCGCCGCGCGGCATCCTCTCCACCCATCTGCGCACCGACGGCGACCTCGCGAACCTGCTCTGCATCCCTGCCGGTGGCTCGCGTACCCCCGTCACCGCGGACAACGTGGATGCAAATCTTCACAAGCTCAAGATGAACGGGAAGGAAGTGTTCCGCTTCGCGGTGCGCGCGTTGGTGGAATCCACCCAGACGTCCTTGGGGGCCCACGGGATGGATACGACGCAGGTGGACCACGTCATCGCCCATCAGGCGAACCTGCGAATCCTGGAAGCCGTGATGGAGCGGCTGGAGATTCCCAAGGAAAAATGCTGGCTCAACCTGCACAAGTACGGCAACACGTCGTCCGCCTCGCTGCCCATGTCGCTGGACGAGGCGCAGCGCGCCGGCCGCCTCAAGCGCGGCGACGTCATCGCGATGATGGCCATTGGCGCGGGGATGGCGTGGGGCAGCGCGGTGGTGCGCTGGTAGGCAGGACGACACAAGGAAGGACCGCAACATGGCGAAGGTCGCGTTCGTGTTTCCCGGGCAGGGCAGTCAGGCCGTGGGGATGGGCAAGGACCTCTACGAGCAGTTCCCTGAAGCGCGGGCCGTCTTCGACGCCGTGGACGACGCGCTGCACGAGAAGCTCTCCACCTCCTGCTTCGAGGGCCCGGAAGACGCGCTGAAGCTCACCGCCAATACCCAGCCGGCCATCCTCACGGTGTCGGCCGCGGTTCACGCGGTGTTCCAGAAGCGCGGCCCGGCCCCCGCGTTCGTCGCGGGCCACTCGCTGGGCGAGTACTCCGCGCTGGTGGCCGCGGGCGCCATGAACCTCCAGGACGCGGCGCGGGCGGTGCGCGCGCGCGGCACCTTCATGCAGGAGGCGGTGCCCGTGGGCACGGGCGGCATGGCCGTCATCCTGGGCCTCACCCCGGACGCGGTGAAGGCCGCCTGCGACGCGGCGGCGGAAGGGCAGGTCGTCTCCCCGGCCAACTACAACTCGCCCGAGCAGACGGTCATCGCGGGCCACGCGGCCGCGGTGGAGCGCGCCGGCGCGAAGTGCAAGGAGGCCGGGGCCAAGCGCGTCATGCCGCTGCCCGTCTCCGCGCCCTTCCACTGCGCGCTGATGGACCCCGTGAAGCCGCGCCTGGCGGAGGTGCTGGCGGGCGTGCGCATCCTGGCGCCGTCCGTGCCGGTGGTGAGCAACGTGGAGGCGAAGCCCAACGCGGACGCGTCCCGCGTGGTGCCGCTGCTGCTGGAGCAGGTGAGCTCGCCAGTGCGTTGGATTGAGTGCGTGGAGTCGCTGAAGGCGAACGGCGTCACGCACGTGGTGGAGCTGGGGCCGGGCAAGGTGCTGGGCGGACTCATCAAGCGCATCACCAAGGACATCGAATCGTTCAACGTCGAGAACGCCGCGACCCTGGAGAAGGTGCTCGCCGCGTTGGGGGCAGCATGAGCGGCTTCAAGGACAAGGTGGTGCTGGTGACGGGCGGCTCGCGCGGCATCGGCCGGGCGTGCGCGCAGGCCTTCGCGAAGGCGGGCGCGTCCACCGTGGTCATCAGCTACGTGGGCAACGAGGCCGCCGCGCAGGAGACGGTGGGCCTGCTCCAGCAGGCGGGCGCGAAGGCGGAGGCCGTGCGGTTCGACCTGGCGGACACCGCCGCGTGCGCGGGCGCCATCGACGGCGTCATCAAGGCGCACGGCCGGCTGGACGTGCTGGTGAACAACGCGGGCATGGCCATTGACGGTCTGGTGATGCGCGTCAAGGACGAGGACTGGGACCGGCAGATGGACACCAACCTCCGGGGCGCCTTCGCGCTCATCCGCGCCGCCAGCCGGCCCATGATGAAGCAGCGCTCCGGCGCCATCATCAACATCACCTCGGTCGTGGGGGAGATGGGCAACCCGGGGCAGGCGGCCTACTCGGCGGCCAAGGCGGGGCTCATCGGCCTGACCAAGTCCGTGGCCAAGGAGCTGGCCAGCCGGAGCGTCCGCGTCAATGCCGTGTCCCCCGGGTTCATCGGGACCGACATGACGTCGCACCTGGACGACGAGCTGCGCCAGAAGATGGTGGGCGGCATCGCGCTCGGCCGCCTGGGCAACCCGGAGGAGGTCGCCGGGGCCGTGGTATTCCTCGCGAGTGATGCGGCGTCCTACATCACCGGCGAGGTCCTGAAGGTCAACGGCGGCATGTACATGTAAGCCAAGGTTGGATTGCCGCCGGGCGTGGGATATACCGCGCCCGCCTTGAAGACGGCCCGCGACTGAAACGGCGGGCCCCATATTGAGCTGGAGGGTTCTGCACGTATGTCCACCACCGCAACCGACGTGGAAACCAAGATCAAGTCCATCATCGCCGACCAGCTCGGTGTGGGTGAGGATGAGATCAAGCCCGAGTCGTCCTTCATCGAAGACCTGGGCGCGGACAGCCTCGACATCGTCGAGCTGGTCATGGCGATGGAAGAGGAGTTCGAGGTCGAGATTCCGGATGACGAGGCGGAGAACATCAAGACCGTCGGCGACGCCGTGAACTACGTGAAGACCCACAAGAAGTAGGCAGTCGCGACACCCGGAAGTCCGGGGCCTGGGGGAGCGTCCTCACCGGCGCTTCCACGCCCCATCGCGGTCAGCGGAGAAGAACAGTGTCAAACCGTCGAGTCGTCATCACCGGAACCGGCATCATTTCTGCGCTGGGCACCGGCACCGAGAAGAACTGGCAGGCGATGCTGGCCGGTCAATCCGGTATCAGCACGATCACCCGTTTCGACCTGGGGAAGCTCGACGCGCGAATCGCGGGCGAGGTGAAGGACTTCCAGCCCGAGCAGTTCATCGACAGGCGCGAAGTGCGCCGGATGGACCTGTTCGCCCAGTACGCGATGGCCGCGGCCGACATGGCGGTGAAGGAGTCTGGCCTGCCCATCGGCCCGGACGCGCCCCATGGCTACCAGCCGGAGCGCGTGGGCGTCATCGTGGGCTCCGGCATCGGCGGCATCTCCTCCCTGGAGGAGCAGCACCGCAAGGGGCTGGAGAAGGGGTTCGACCGGCTGTCGCCCTTCTTCATCATCCAGATGATCATCAACATGGCGCCTGGGCTCATCTCCATGCGCTACAACTGCAAGGGCCCCAACTGGTCCCCGGTGTCGGCGTGCGCCACCAGCGCGCACGCCATCGGCGAGGCCTGGAAGTCCATCCGCCTGGGTGAGACGGACGCGGCCATCGCGGGCGGCGCGGAAGCGGCCATCACGCCCCTGGGCATGGGCGGCTTCTCCGTGATGAAGGCCCTGTCCACGCGCAACGACGACCCGGCGCGCGCCAGCCGTCCCTTCGACAAGGAGCGCGACGGCTTCGTGATGGGCGAGGGCGCGGGCATCGTCATCCTGGAGGAGATGGAGGCCGCGAAGAAGCGCGGCGCCAACATCCTGGCGGAGGTGGTGGGGTACGGCGCCAACTCGGACGCGTACCACGTCACCCAGCCTGCCCCGGAGGGCGAGGGCGCGGCGCGCTGCATGCGCCTGGCGCTGGCGTCCGCGGGCATGCGGCCGGACCAGGTGGGCTACGTCAACGCCCACGGCACGTCCACGCCGTTCAACGACGCGAACGAGACCAAGGCCCTGAAGGCCGTGTTCGGCGACCACGCGCGCAAGCTGGCGGTGTCGTCCACCAAGTCCATGACGGGCCACATGCTCGGCGCGGCGGGTGGCGCGGAGGCGGTGGTGAGCGTGCAGGTGCTCACCAAGAACGTGCTGCCGCCCACCATCAACATGACATCTCCGGACCCGGACTGCGACCTGGACTACGTGCCCAACACGGCGCGCGACGCCCGTGTCGACGCGGTGATGAGCAACTCGTTCGGCTTCGGCGGCACCAACGCGGTCCTGGTGTTCAAGCGCTTCGCCTGACGGCCATCCGGCCCGCTGCTCCCGGTGACGGGCAGCGGCGGGCAGGGGCCCTCCTTCCCGGCCCCGCCCTCACGGCGCGGGCCCCGCCTTCCGGAGTCCGGCCGTGAAAGTCATCCTCGCCTCCGACCATGCGGGCATCGAGCTGCGCCAGGAACTGGTGGCGCTCCTGAAGGAGCGCGGCGCCGACTTCCAGGACCTGGGCCCCCAGACGCGCGAGTCCGTGGACTACCCGGACTTCGCCTCGCAGGTGGCGCGCGCGGTGGTGGCGGAAGAGGGCACGCTGGGCGTGCTGGTGTGCGGCACCGGCATCGGGATGAGCATCGTGGCCAACAAGCACCGGGGCATCCGGGCGGCCCTGTGCACCACCGAGTTCGAGGCGCGGATGACCCGCGCGCACAACGACGCCAACGTGTTGTGCCTGGGCCAGCGCGTGGTGGGCGCGGGCGTGGCGCGCGGCATCCTGGAGGCCTTCCTCTCCACCGCCTTCGAGGGCGGCCGCCACGAGAAGCGCGTCCAGAAGATTCGCGACGTCGAGGCCCAGCAGCGCTGAGGGCTGTGAGGCGTCCCTTCGCAGTCCCCTTCGTTCGTACGCCAGGAGGCAACCCCCATGGAGAACACCCGCACGCTGTCCCAGGTGGATCCTGAAATCGCCCAGGTGCTCCGGCACGAGACGGAGCGTCAGGAGGAGGGGCTGGAGCTCATCGCCTCGGAGAACTTCGTCAGCCCCGCGGTGCTGGAGGCGGTGGGCTCCGTGCTCACCAACAAGTACGCGGAAGGCTACCCCGGCAAGCGCTACTACGGCGGCTGCGAGGTGGTGGACGTGGCGGAGAACCTGGCCATCGCGCGCGCGAAGGAGCTGTTCGGCGCGGACGCGGTGAACGTGCAGGCGCACTCCGGCAGCCAGGCCAACATGGGCGCCTTCATGGCGCTGATGAAGCCGGGTGAGACGATGCTGTCCCTGGACCTGAACTCCGGCGGCCACCTCACCCACGGCGCGGCGTTCAACTTCTCCGGCAAGCTCTACAAGGTCGTCCACTACGGCCTGTCCCGCGACACGGAGACCATCGACTTCGCGCAGGTGGAGTCGCTGGCCCTGGAGCACAAGCCCAAGGTGCTGGTGGTGGGCGCGAGCGCGTACCCGCGCACGCTCGACTTCGCGAAGTTCCGGGAGATCGCCGACAAGGTGGGCGCCGCCATGCTGGTGGACATGGCCCACATCGCGGGCCTGGTGGCCGCGGGCGTGCACCCGTCGCCGGTGCCCTTCGCTGAAATCGTCACGACGACGACGCACAAGACGCTGCGCGGTCCTCGCGGCGGCATGGTGCTCAGCCGTGAGGCCTTCGCGAAGACCATCAACAGCCAGATCTTCCCCGGCATCCAGGGCGGCCCGCTGATGCACGCCATCGCGGGCAAGGCGGTGGCCTTCAAGGAAGCGCTGTCGCCGGAGTTCAAGACGTACCAGAAGCAGATTGTCGCCAACGCGCAGGCGCTGGCGGAGGCGTTGAAGTCCGCGGGCCTGCGGCTGTGCTCGGGCGGCACGGACAACCACCTGATGCTGGTGGACCTGCGCGCCAAGAAGCTCACCGGCAAGGTGGCCGAGGACGTGCTGGGCAAGGCGGGCATCACGGTCAACAAGAACATGATCCCCTTCGACCCGGAGAAGCCCACGACGACCTCTGGCGTCCGGGTGGGCACCCCGGCCATCACCACGCGCGGCATGCGCGAGGCGGAGATGGCGGTGGTGGGCCGGCTCATCGGCCAGGCGCTGGACGCCGCGCAGGACGACGCGGCGCTCGCGCGGGTCAAGGGGCAGGTGAAGGAGTTGGCGCAGGGCTTCCCGCTGTACGCCTCGCGGTTGAAGTAGCCCGCCCGTGCGCTGCCCCTTCTGTCAGGACCCGGAGAACAAGGTCATCGACTCGCGAGAGTCGCACGAGGGCTCCGTCATCCGGCGGCGCCGCGAGTGCCTGGTCTGCAAGCGCCGCTTCACCACGTACGAGCGGGTGGAGGAGCTCTACCCGCTCATCGTGAAGAAGGACGGGCGCCGCGAGGCCTTCGACCGCGAGAAGATGCTCAACGGCCTGAAGAAGGCGTGTGAGAAGCGCCCGGTGTCCGCCGCGCAGCTGGAGGCGACGGTGGAGGACATCGAGCGGCTGCTCCAGGGGATGGGGGAGAAGGAGGTTCCCTCCTCATCCATTGGCGAGCACGTGATGCGGCGGTTACAGCAACTGGACGAGGTGGCGTACGTTCGCTTCGCGTCCGTGTACCGAAGCTTCCGGGACATCTCCGAGTTCATGCACGAGCTGAAGGACCTGCTCGAGGACCAGGAGCGTGAGCGCAAGGCGAAGCCGCCTGTGACTCCGCCCAAGGACGGTTAGGAAGGGCGGTATGCGCTTGCTCACGAGGTCACGGTTGCAGGCGGTGAAGACGCCCCGCTCCAAGCGCGCGGCGGACTTCGACCACGCGGTGGCCGAGTTCTTCATGCGCATCGCCCTGGAAGAAGCCGCCAAGGGCCTGGGCCGCACCAGCCCCAACCCCGTCGTGGGGGCGGTGCTGGTGAAGGGCGGACGCATCATCGCGCGCGGCCACCACAAGAAGGCCGGCACGGCGCACGCGGAAGTCGTCGCGCTGGAGGCCGCGGGCTCCAAGGCGCGCGGCGCGGACCTCTACACGACGCTGGAGCCGTGCGACCACTACGGGCGCACCCCGCCGTGCAGCCTGGCGGTGCTGGAGGCCGGCGTGCGGCGCGTGTTCAGCGCGTCCTCGGACCCGAATCCGCTCGTCAGCGGCAAGGGGCTCAACCGGCTCAAGCGCGGCGGCGTGGCGGTGGTGACGCACGTCCTCAAGGATGAAGCGGACGCGCTCAACCGGCCCTTCTTCAAGATGATGCGCACGGGCCTGCCGTGGGTGACGCTCAAGGCCGCGGTGACGCTGGATGGGAAGATCGCCGCGCCGTCTGGAGACTCGCGCTGGGTGACGGGCGAGGCTTCGCGCGCGTGGGTGCACCGGCTGCGCAACCAGGTGGACGCCATCCTCGTGGGCGCCAACACCGTGCGCATGGATGACCCGCAGCTCACCACGCGGCTGCCGGGCGGCGGGGGCAAGGACCCGGTGCGCGTGGTGGTGGACTCGCACCTCAAGCTGTCTCCGGGGCACACCGTCTTCACGCAGCGCAGCCCTGCGCGCACCGTCATCGCCACGCTGGAGGACCCGGAGGGACGGCGCGCCCGGCGCTTCCTGGCCCAGGGCGTGGAGGTGTGGAACGTGCGCGCGAAGCAGGACCGCGTGGACCTGAAGGCGGTGCTGAAGCGCGTGAAGAAGGAAGGGCTCAACCACGTGCTCGTGGAGGGCGGCGCGGGCCTGTACGGCACGCTGCTTCGCGAGCACCTGGCGGATGCGCTCGCCCTGTTCCTCGCTCCCAAGCTGGTGGGGGCCGGGGGCCTGTCGTGGGCGGGCGAGCTGGGCGTGAAGGACATGGCCCACGCCCTGGCCGTGAAGGACCTGACGATGGAGAAGGTGGGGGACGACGTCCTCCTGCGCGCGCTGCTCTGAAGGCCAGCGCCCGGACAGGGCATCCGTTAAGGTTCCGGCCATGTTCACCGGACTCATCCAGGACACTGGCACCGTCACCCGCGTCACCACCGGCGCGATGACCGACTTCTGGATTCGCACCTCGCTGGGCGCGGAGGCCTTCGCCCTGGGGGAATCCATCGCCGTGGACGGCGCCTGCCTCACCGTCGTGGAGAAGGGCGGGGACACCTTCCGCGTGCAGGCGGCCCCGGAGACGCTGCGGCGCACCACCCTGGGGGCCCGGAAGACGGGCGACAAGGTGAACCTGGAGCGGGCGCTCGCCCTGGGGGACCGGCTGGGCGGACACCTGGTGTCGGGCCACGTGGACGCCGTCAGTGAAGTGCTGGAGACGTTCGCGGAGGGCGGCTCGTGGGTGATGGTGTTCCGGCTGCCCCCGGAGCTGGCGCCCTGCTTCATCGAGAAGGGCTCCGTCACCATCGACGGCATCAGCCTCACGGTGAACGCGGTGGAGACGGACCGCTTCCGGGTGCAGCTGATTCCGGAGACGCAGGAGCGCACCACCCTGCACGGCAAGGGGCCTGGGGCCCGGGTGAACCTGGAGGGCGACCTCATTGGCAAGTACGTGGCCCGGCTGTACGCCCTCCGGGGCGCCCCGGAGGCCGCCGCCCAGGGAGCGGGGCTGACGGAGGCGGTGGTGCGGGCCGCGGGTTTCAGCCCTCGCGGGTAGGGGCTCGGGTGGTGTAAGGAGCGCGCCATGCCTCGCTACTTCGAAGGGGATTTCCTCCCCCCCCAGGGCCGGTTCGCCATCTGCGTGTCCCGGTTCAACAGCTTCATCACGGAGGAGCTCTTGAAGGGCGCCGTGGACACCCTGGTGCGCCATGGCGTGAAGGACGACGCCATCGACGTGTACCGCTGCCCCGGCACCTATGAGCTGCCCGGCGTCACCCGCCGCGTGTCGGAGGGTGGCCAGTACGCGGGCATCATCGTCCTGGGCGCGGTGATTCGCGGCGGCACCCCCCACTTCGACTACGTGGCTGGCGAGTGCGCCAAGGGCATTGGTTCGGTGGCGTTCAGCGCCGCGGCGGGCCCCCGGCCTGCGGCGGTGACGTTCGGCGTCCTCACGTGCGATACCGTGGAGCAGGCCATCGACCGGGCGGGCGTGAAGGCGGGCAACAAGGGCGCGGAGGCCACGCTGGCCTGCATCGAGATGGTCAACCTCTTCGCGCGGATGTCCGGCGCGGAGCGAAAGGGATAACCGCGATGGGCGCGCGCAGAACGGCACGAGAGCGGGCGCTGCAGGCGCTCTACAAGTTGGAGATGACCCAGGGCGCCACCACGCGGGAGGCCCTGGACGCGGCGTGGGCCGCCTCCTCGGAGGACGGTACGCCGGAGCCGGACGCGGTGAAGTTCGCCAAGGAGATCGTGGAGGGCGTGGAGGCCCACCGCGAGGAGATTGACGGGCTCATCGAACGCCACAGCCACAACTGGCGCCTGGACCGCATGTCCCGTATCGACCGGAACGTGCTGCGGCTGGGCATCTTCGAGCTGAAGTACCGCCCGGACATCCCCCGCAAGGTGACCATCAACGAGGCGGTGGAGCTGGGGAAGAACTTCGGCAACGAGGAGTCGAGCGCCTTCGTCAACGGCCTCTTGGACCGCGTCGCGGTGGCGCTCGGGAAGCCGTGAGCCAGACGCAGACCCTGGACGTGGGCCTGGAGGGCCTGGACGCGCTGAACGGGGTGGACGCCCTCTGCCTCTTCGTGGCCGAGGACGACCGCCCCCTGCCGTCCTCCGCCGGCTACGTGGACTGGCGGCTGTGCGGCGCCCTGTCGCGCGTGCTCCAGGGTGGGTTCTTCACCGGCGTGAAGGACGACTGGCTCCTGTTGCCGTCGGACGGGAAGCTGACCGTGCCGCGCATCTTCGTGGTGGGGCTGGGCTCCCGGAAGCGCATGGACGCGGCCTCGCTGGGTGAGGCGCTGGCGGGCGCAGCGAAGGTCTTGAGCCGCGCGAAGGTGGAGTCCGTGGCCTTGGAGGTGCCTCAGGGGTCTTCCTTGAGCGACTCCGCTCGGGCGGAGGCGTACCAGCGGCAGTTCCTGCCCGCGTTCAAGGGGGGACGGGTGTCCCTCCTCGCGGACAAGGGCCTTGTCGGGTCGCTGTCATCCCGGAAGGGTTGACGCACAGCGGCCAGACAGGGGTTCTGCTAGCATCCGGCCCTTGAGGCGCGCGCGATGAAGTTCAAGGTGTTGATCGTCGAGGACTCCAAGGTGTCGCGCGAGCACATCGCCGCGACCGTGGAGGCCGTGGACGGCGTCGAGGCCGTCACCACCGCCAGCGGCTTCGAGGCGCTGAAGCTGCTGCCGCGTCAGCGCTTCGACCTGATCATCACCGACATCAACATGCCCGACATCAACGGGCTGGAACTCATCAACTTCGTCAAGAAGAACCCCAACTACCGGGACGTGCCGCTCATCATCGTCACCACCGAGGGGCGTGAGCAGGACCGTTCGCGGGGCATGGCGCTGGGCGCCGCTGGTTACCTGGTGAAGCCGTTCCAGCCGGCGGACCTGGAGGCGCTCCTGCGGCGCTTCCTGAAGCCGCTGTGACGCCTGGGGGCAAGGCGCTCGCGGAGTTCGTCGCCGAGGCCACCGAAATCCTGGATGCGCTGGGCCGCGACCTGCTGGCCCTGGACGAGGCGCGGGGCCTGGAGGCGGACCCCGAGCACATCAACGGCATCTTCCGCGCGGCGCACTCGCTCAAGGGCCTGTCGGGCCTCTTCGGCCAGGAGCGCATCACCCAGCTGGCGCACGCGGCGGAGGACCTGCTGGACCGGCTTCGGCTGGGCCGGCTGACGCTGGACGACCAGGTCCTGGACACGCTGGTGGACGCGCTGGACACGTTCCAGGCGCTGCTCGGAGAGGCGTCCCGGAGCGAGGAGGGCCCCGAGCTCTCCCAGCGCACCCGCGACATGGAGGACCGCATGGCGCGGCTGGGGTCGCCCCCGCCCGCCGTGGAAGAGGATCCGCTGGAGCGGCTGGAGCTGGACGCGACGGTGCGCGCCGTCTTCACCGAGTACGAGGAACACCGGCTGCGCGAGAACGTGCGGCGCGGGGTGGCGCTGTGGCGGGTGCGCGCGGCGTTCGACCTCACGGACTTCGACCAGGGACTCGCGGACCTGAACGCGCGCCTCAAGCCCCTGGGCGAGGTCATCAGCACGCTGCCCTCGTCGCGGCCGGGCGGCTCCACCGGCATCGCGTTCGATCTCATCTTCGGCGCGAAGGTGGGCGCGCAAGCGCTGGAGGACGGCCTCCGGGGCACGCCCGCGGAGCTGGCGCCGCTGTCCGTCCGGCCGCCGGAATCGGGCTCGACGGGGCCCGCGTTCGACATGCCTCGGCCACGCGATGCCGCGACCGTGCGCGAGGACGTCGAGGTGCTGCCTCCGGAGGACGAGGACGCGGAGGGGCCGGTGGAGACCCGAGGCCTCGCGACCGTGTCCGCGCACCCGGGAGCAAGCCCTCCGCGCATGCGGGCGGTGACGCCTCCGGCCACGGTGGTGGGGCTCCAGGCCGCCGCGTCCGCGCCCCTCACCGCGGGCCGCCCCAAGGCGGAAGAGACGTCCCTGCGCTCGCTCACGCAGACCGTGCGCGTGGACATCGGGCGGTTGGACGGGCTCATCAACATGGTGGGCGAGCTGCTGCTCATCAAGGCCAACCTCCAGCGGCTGGCGGAGACGTCCCGGCAGGACGGCACCGTCGCGCTGTCCAAGCTCTTTGGCCAGGAGCTGTCGCGGGAGACGCGGCAGCTGGAGCGCAAGCTGGAGGCGCTCCAGGAGGGGCTGCTCGAAGCGCGCATGGTCCCGGTGGGCCAGGTCTTCGACAAGCTGGCGCGGCTGGTGCGCAAGATTGCCCGCGAGGCCGGCAAGGAGATCGACTTCGTCAGCTCCGGCGGCGAGGTGGAGCTGGACAAGCTCATCGTGGAGGAGCTCAGCGACCCGCTGATGCACCTCATCCGCAACGCCATCGACCATGGCGCGGAGGGCCCGGAGTCGCGGCTGTCCGCGGGCAAGTCCCGGCGCGCGACGGTTCGGCTGCGCGCGGAGCAGAAGGGCAACCACGTCGTCATCAGCGTGTCCGACGACGGCTCGGGCATCGACGAGGTGCGCGTGCGCGAGGTGGCGCTGTCGCGCGGGCTCGTCACCCCGTCGCAGGTCAGTGAGATGACGCGGCGCGAGCTGCTCAACCTCATCTTCCTGCCGGGCTTCTCCACCCGCTCCAGCGTCAGCTCGCTCTCCGGAAGAGGCGTGGGCCTGGACGTGGTGAAGAACAACCTGGGCAACCTCTCCGGCATCATCGACGTGTGGAGCGAGCGCGGGAAGGGCACGGCCTTCCACCTGACGCTGCCGGTGACGCTGGCCATCGTGCGCGCGCTGGTGGTGGGCGTCAGCGGCCGCACCTACGCGGTGCCGCTCAACAGCGTGCTGGAAATCCTGTCCGTGCAGCCGCGCGACATCCGCACCGTGGAGCGGCGCGAGGTGTTGGACCTGCGCGGCCAGACGCTGCCCTTCCTGCGTCTGGGGCGCCTGTTCCACCTGCCGGAGCGCGAGGTGAGCCGCCACTTCGTCGTCGTGGTGGGCCTGGCGCAGCAGCGGCTGGGCATCGCGGTGGACGAGCTCTTCGGCCAGCAGGACATCGTCACCAAGCCCCTGGGCGGCCGGCTGAGCCGCGTGAAGGGCATCTCCGGCGCCACCGACCTGGGCAACCGCCGCACCGTCCTGGTGCTGGATGTCGCGGAACTCCTGGAAGAGGGCATCGCGCAGGAGCGGCGCCGCGCTTGAGGCGTCCACGCCGGGGGCTGCTATCCTCCCGGGCGTGTCCCGTTTCGAAGCCCTGCTCGACGCGTTCTTCTACCGTCCGGACGAGGACGTCGGCGGCCTGCTGGACTTCGCCGCGGGCAGTGACGACCTGGCGCAGCCTCTGCTGGAGGAGGAGCCCGTCGAGTACCTGGCCTTCCGCCTGGAGGCGGAGTGCTACGCGGTGCCCATCCTCGCGGTGAGGGAGATCTGCAAGGTGCCGCTGCTCACGGAGATTCCGCGCGCGGAGCCGCAGCTGTTGGGCGTGATGAACCTGCGCGGGGAGCTGTTGCCCGTCTACGACGTGAAGCTGCGGCTGCGGCTGGCGGACGTGCCGCCACTGGTGGCGGGGCCGGACGCGGGCCTGCCGCCCCGGGCCTCGCGCATCCTGGTGCTCAAGACGGAGGACGGGCCCGCGGGCGTATGGGTGGACTCGGTGGCGGGTGTGGTGCGGCTCAAGCCGTCCATGGTGGAGCTGTCGCCCGCGGGGCTGCGTGGAGACCGGGACTGCGTGGCGGGGTTGGGGCGCAAGGGCTCGCAGCTCTACATCCTGTTGGATCCGGAGCAGGCGCTCGCCCCATGACGGACCCCGTGAACCTGATGGTCCGCCGACCGCGCGGCGAGAAGACCTCCGAGACGCCCTCGGCCGAGGTGCAGCTGTGCGCCTTCTTCGTGGGCAACGAGGAGTACGTGCTGGACATCATGCGCGTGGAGGAGATCCTCCCGCCCCAGCGCGTGATTCCCATCCCGCACGCGCCCGCCTTCGTGGAGGGAGTGCTGCACCTGCGCGGCGCGATGCTGCCCGTGGTGGACCTGCGACGGCGCTTGCTGGGCGAGCCAGCGCAGGAGACGCGGCGCACGCGCCTGCTCGTGTGCCGTCTGGGAACGCGGCGCGTGGTGACGCGGGTGGACCGCGTGGCGGAGGTGCTGCGCGTGCGCCGGGCTGACATCAAGCCCGCGCCGGCGCTCATGGCCGGGGGGCGCACGCCGTTCGTGGTGGGCGTGTGCGGACCGCCGGAGCGGCTGCGGCTGCTCTTGGACTTGAAGGCGCTCCTGCGCGCGGAGCTGGAGCGCGACTCCCGCCCGCCGCCCGCTGGCTGAGCGCGCGTTTTCGGCGTGCGCATCCCGGCTTTAGGAGGGGGCCTCATGCGAGACCTGAGCGGGCACCGGAAGTCCCTGGGGTTCCTCTACCTGTTCGTGCACACGCTGATGCTGGCGGGCACGGGCGTGCTGGCGTACGTCACGGCCGCCCTGGGCTTCGTCGTCGCCGCCGGCAGGTCCGCCCCCGCGATGCCGGTGTGGGAGAACCCGCTCGTCCTCGCGATGGCGGGCATCTTCGTGGTGCTCCTGGCGGCGTCCATCGCAGGGCTCGCCCTGGGCCTGGGGCTCGTGCGCGGCCGCCCCGTCTCCAAGGGCCTGGCGACGTTGCTCGCCCTCGTGGCCCTGCCCACTTTTCCGCTAGGTACGGTGCTGGGCGTCTACTCGCTCTGGTTCTTCGGTCAGGAGGGCTGGGACTCGGAGCTCCAGGAGGCCTGAGCGCGCCGCGTGTGGCGAAGGGTGCGAAGGTGAACGTTTCCATCCGGCGCGGGGCTGCCCACCTGCGGTGGGAGCAGTCTCGTGGGACGCGACTCCCCCGGCGGCTTCGAGCAGGATGGAGCCAAACCGAGCAACACGAGCCCCGAAGGAGGACGGCGGATGAGCGACACGGTGCGGTCCCCCGCGGGGCAGGAAGAGGCGCGGTATCGGGCATTGCAGGCGGTGGATCCGCGTGCGCCCGGAGCCCTGGAGACCTTCACCACCGGTCTGCATGACGAGAGCTGGCGCGTGCGCCACGCGGCGGCGGAAGGACTGCGCCACGTGCCGGATGCGCGGAGCGTCACCGCGCGGCTCATCTCCGTCCTGGGCAAGCGCGGCGAGACGGGCGCGCGCAACGCGGCGGCCGAGGCGCTGGCCGGAATGGGCCCGGTGGCGATCCCGCCGCTGGTGCACCTGCTGGAGCACGAGGATCCGGATCAGCGGAAGCTGGCGGCGGACATCCTGGGCCAGCTGGGCCGTCCGGAGGTGGAGGACGTGCTCCTGCGCGCGCTCTCCGACGACGACCTCAACGTGCGCGTGGCGGCCGCGGAGGCGCTGGGCCGGATGGGCGGGGACGCCGCGGCGCGGGCGCTGGAAGGCCTGCTGGACGCGCCCACGCCCCTGTTGCGACTGGCCGCGCTGGAGGGGCTCGCGTCGCTCAAGCGCGCGCCCCCGTTGGTGCGGGTGCTGGCGCTGGTCGAGGACCCGGGGGTACAGCGCAGCGCCCTGCGGCTCCTCGGCCTGTACCCCCCGGGCGTGTCCACGGAGCGCATCTGCCGGGCGCTGGCGTCGCCAGTGCGCTCGGTGCGCGAGGCGGCGCTCGTCGCGCTGGGGAAGCAGGCCGTGGGGCTGGGCCCGTACGAGCGCGGTGAGCTGGATGCCGTGGCTCGCTCGGTGCTGAGCGGCATCCCGGGAGTGACGGCGCACGTGGCGCAGGCCCTGAACGGCGATGACGTCCGGGTGCGGGCCGGCGCGCTGGTGGCGGCCGGAGCGCTGGGCGAAGCGTCGCTCGCGGTGGCGGTGGCGGAGGTGGCGCGCGAGGACCGGCTGCTGCGCGAGGTGCTCTTCACGCTGGGCCAGCTGGGGCCGGAGGGCCGGCGCCTGCTGCTCGGGAGCATGGGCACGCTGTCGTTGCCCGCGCGCACGGTGGCTGCCGAGGC
Organism: Corallococcus sp. CA041A; assembly: GCF_003612075.1. NCBI lineage: Bacteria > Pseudomonadati > Myxococcota > Myxococcia > Myxococcales > Myxococcaceae > Corallococcus > Corallococcus sp. CA041A. The sequence continues at coordinate 14,180 of NZ_RAWF01000049.1, read as the reverse complement.
ACTGGTGCTGCTGGTGGACTCGACGTCGGTGCCGGAGTTGTGCGCGCTCCTGGAGTGGGCGGAGGACGACCTGCGCGCGGTGGTGGTGCGCGCGCTGGGGCGCACGCACTCGCCGGACGCCGTGGCGCCGCTGGTGGAGCTGCTCTCGGACCCCGCGCTGTCGGGCATGGCGGCGCGAGCGCTGGAGCAGCTGACCGTGGCACACCCGCTGACGGCGCTGGCCGCGTTTGAGGCGGCGGTGGAGCAGCGCACGACGCCCGCGGCGGTGGCGGTGCTGGGCCGGTTGGGTGGAGCGCGGGTACTGCCCGTGCTGCGGCGGATTGCTCGCGATGAAGACGCTTCCTGGCGCGCGGCGGCGGTGGAGGCCGCGGGCCGGGCGGACGGCGAGGCCGGCATGGAGCTGGCGCGCGGCGCGCTGGCGGACGAGTCCCCCAAGGTGCGCATCGCCGCGGTGCGCTCCCTGGGGCAGCAGGGCGGTAGGGAGGCCGCGACGTTCCTGGGGCTCGCGCTGAAGGACGAGGACCGCGGTGTGCGAGTGGCCGCGGTGGAGGCCGTGGGCGTGGCGGGCGCGAAGGAGCGCTCGCCGGACCTGGAGGCCCTGGTGCGCCATGGCGACGGCGCGCTCGCGATGCTGGCGGTGCGCGCGCTGACGAAGCTGGGCACGGTGGGCGCGGGCGTGCTGTGGGACGCGCTCAGCCATCACGACGCGGAGGTGGTGAAGGCGGCGTTGGCGGCGCTGGGGTCGGCGGAGGCCTCGGCGGATGGGGCGGCGCTGGCGGTGTCGCTGCTGGGGCATCCCCGCTGGGACGTGCGTGCGACCGCGGCGCGCGTGCTGGGCGGGCTGGGGCGGCCGGAGTGCCTGCCCGCGCTCGAACAGGCGATGGCGGTGGAGCAGGACGCGCTGGCCCAGGTGGCGCTGGCGGAAGCGGTCGTCCGGTTGTCGGGGCGCTGAGGGGAGGACTTGGATGCCACGCTTCGACGAGGGCCGCCCTGAGATGACGCTGGAGGAGTTCCGGCTGCTGCGTGACCACGTCTACGCGCACTGCGGAATCCTCATCCACGAGAACATGAAGTTCGTGATGGAGCGCCGGCTGTGGCCCCGGCTGGAGGCGCTGGGGATCCAGGACTTCGGCTCCTACCACCGCTACCTGCGCTACGACGCCCAGCGCAGCGCGGAGCTGGAAGCGGCGGTGGAGTCCCTCACCACGCACGAGACGTACTTCTTCCGCGAACCCGCGCAGCTCAAGGCCTTCTGCGAGGAGTTGCTCCCCATCCTGGAGAAGCGCAACGCACACACACGGCGGCTGCGGCTGTGGTCGGCGGGGTGTTCCTCCGGTGAGGAGGCGTACACGCTGGCCATGCTGCTCAAGGAGAGCGGCCGCTTCGACGACTGGGACGTGGAGGTCCTGGGCACGGACCTGTCGCGCCGCGTGCTGGCCGTGGCCCGCCGCGCCGAGTACGGCCCCAGCGCCCTGCGCGCGACGCCGCCGGACCTGCTGGAGCGCTACTTCGTGCCCGCGGGGGTGAACCGCGTCCGCGTGCGCGACGACGTGAAGGCGTGGGTGAACTTCGGCCACCACAACCTTTCGGACGTGGCGGGCAGCCAGCTGGTGCCGCGCTCGGACGTCGTCTTCTGCCGCAACGTGATGATCTACTTCGACCTGGCCGCGCGCCGCCGCGTGCTGGGCGTCATCCGCGACCGGCTCTGTCCCGGGGGCTACCTGCTCCTGGGACACGCGGAGAACCTGCTCAGCCTGGGCGCGGACTTCGAACTGGTGCACCTGAAGGGCGACCTCGTCTACCGCCGGCCCGAGCTTCCGGGCGGGGAGGGCCGCTGATGGGACGCCCGCTCACGGTGCTCGTCATCGACGACTCGGCCACCAACCGCCGCACTCTCACCACGCTGCTGGAGTCCTCCCAGGAGGTGATGGTGCTGGACTGGGCCCAGGACGGCGAGGAGGGGCTCAGGAAGGTCCTGGACCTGAAGCCCGACGTGGTGACGCTGGACCTGGAGATGCCCCGGCTGGGAGGCCACACGTTCCTGCGGCTGCTCATGCGCGCGGCGCCCACGCCCGTCATCGTCATCTCCAGCTACGCGCACCGCTCGGACGTGGGCAAGGCGCTGGAGTTGGGCGCGTTCGACTTCATCGCCAAGCCGCCCCAGGTCACGCCAGCGGCGCTGGAGCACCTGCGGCGCGAGCTCATCGACAAGGTGCTCGCGGCGCGCCACGTGAAGGCCGGGGGACGCCACGGAGCCGCGCCGCGCGGCGTCGTGCTGTCGGGGGATGTGCCGCAGATCATCGCCGTGGGCGCGTCCACCGGCGGGCCTCCCGCGGTGCAGCGGCTCCTGGAGGGACTGGCCGCCGAGCCGACCGTGAGCGTGCTGGTGGGCCAGCACATGCCGTCGCAGTTCACCAAGGCCTTCGCGGAGCGGTTGGACCGCATCGGCCCCTTCACGGTGAGGGAGGCGTGCGAGGGCGACATGGTGAAGCCGGGCCACGTCTACATCGCGCCGGGAGGCCGCCACCTGTTGCTGTCCGACCGCACCGGGCGCCTGGAGCTGCGCACGCCGTCGCCCGTGCCCGCGGACAAGTACGCACCGTCGGTGGACCGGCTCTTCGAGAGCGCGGCGGACGTGCTGGGCCCGCGCGCGGTGGCGGTGGTGCTGACGGGGATGGGAGCGGATGGGGCGCAGGGCGTACGCGCGGTCCGCCGCGAGGGCGGCGAGACGTGGGCCGAGTCCGAGGACACGGCGGTGGTGTACGGCATGCCCAAGGAGGCCATCGCCACGGGCGCGGTGAGCCGGGTGCTGGCCCTGGACGCCATCGGGACGGAGCTGGCCGCGCTGGTGCGGCGCCGACGGCAGTCCAGCGGGCAGTGAATCGCTGGCTGCATGACAGCCGCCGCACAATCCCGGGCCGGATGGCGTGCGGGTGCTAGGCTGGTGTCCATGTCGCAGCAGATCCGCGCGCTGGTGGTGGATGACTCGCAGGCCATGCGCCGCAGCATCATGTACGCGCTCCAGCGCCTGGCCGGCGTGGTCTGCATCGAGGCACAGGACGGCGTGGAGGGGCTGAAGAAGCTCTCCACGCAGGGCCGCTTCGACCTGGTGATGACGGACATCAACATGCCGTTGATGGACGGGCTGAAGCTCATCCACCACATCCGCCAGACGGAAGAGCACCGGGCGGTGCCCATCGTCGTGGTGACGACGGAGGGCGCGGCGGCGGACCGCGAGCGGGCCATGGCGCTGGGAGCCACGGCCTACCTGGTGAAACCCGTGCAGGCCCGCGTGGTGCTGGACACGGTGAAGGAACTGCTGAAGCTCGGCTGAGCTTCGACAGGAATCCCAAGGGCACGCATGGAACCGGCGCTGGACGTCGAAGGGCTGGAGAAGACGTACGGCGCGGTGCGGGCAGTGCGCGGCCTGTCCTTCCAGGTGGCACCGGGCGAGGTGCTGGGGCTGGTGGGGCCCAACGGCGCGGGCAAGACGTCCACGCTGCGGTGCCTGGCCGGAATCCTTCCGGCCTCCGAGGGGCGCGTGCGGGTGGCGGGCTTCGACGTGGCGCAGGCGCCGGTGGAGGCGAAGCGCCAGCTGGCCTTCCTCCCGGACGAGCCGCGCTTCTTCGAGTACCTCACCGTCTGGGAGCACCTGAACTTCACCGCGCGCCTCTACGGCGTGGAGGATTGGGAGGAGCGGGGCCGCGAGCTCCTGGCGGAGATGGAGCTCACGGGCCGGGAGAAGTCACTGCCGGGTGAGCTGTCGCGGGGCATGAAGCAGAAGCTGTCCATCGCGTGCGGCTTCCTGCACCAGCCCCGGCTCATCCTCCTGGATGAACCGCTGACGGGGTTGGATCCGCTGGGCATCCGCCGCATGAAGGCCTCGCTGCGCCGCCGCTCGGAGGAGGGCACGGCGCTGGTGCTGTCGTCGCACCTGCTCCCGCTGGTGGAGGAGCTGTGCCACCGGCTGCTCGTCATCGCCGGAGGGCGCGCGGTGGCGCTGGGTTCGCTGGCGGAGATTCGCGAGCAGATGGCGGGCGGAGCCGGGGACGGCGCGTCGCTGGAGGAGCTGTTCGTGCGCATCACCAGCGCGGCGTCGGAGGAGGCGGAAGCGCGGGGGACCGAACCGGCGTGAGCTTCCCGAGCGCGGTGGCGTTCCTCTGGGTGAGGACGTGGCGCAACCGGGTGGTGCGCCAGGTGCAACGGCTGAAGCGTCCGCGCTACCTCCTGGGCGCGCTGGTGGGGCTCGCGTACCTGTACTCGCTGGTGGGGCGCAGCGTCTTCGTACAGGGCACGGGCCGCGCGGTGTCGCCCAACGCGAGGCTGTTCGCGGAGTTCTCGCTGGAGGTCTCCGTGCTGGGCACGCTGGTGACGGCGTGGGTGCTGGGCGCGGACCGGCCCGCGCTGACCTTCACGCAGACGGAGGTGCAGACCTTCTTCGCCGCGCCCGTCACGCGCAAGGCGCTGCTGCACTACAAGCTGCTGCGCGGCCTCTTGAGCGCGATGCTCGCGGCGCTGGCGGCGACCCTCTTCGTGGGGCGCTTCACCAGCCCCCAGCCGGTGCTCTTCTTCCTGGGCGCGGCGCTGGCCATGGGGACGCTCTACCTGCACGGCACGGCGGCGTCATTCGTGCGCGCGTGGCTCGTGTCTCAAGGGCGCTGGGGCAGCGTGGTGCGGTGGGCGGTCGTGGCGGCGGTCCTGGTCGCGGGGATGGGCACGCTGCTGTCCACGCTGCGCGACAACCCACTGCCGGAGAACCTCTCCGCACCCTTCGCCGTACGCGAGTGGTTGCGAGATGTGCTCAACGCCCCCGGGCCCCGAGCGGTGCTGTGGCCGGGCCGGGCGCTGGTGGCCCCCGCGATGGCGCGAAGCTGGGAGGGCTTCCTGCGCTACCTGCCCGCGTCGCTGGCGCTGTTGGTGGCGCACTACGCCTGGGTGCTCGCGGTGGAGGTTCCCTTCGAGGACTCCGCGGTGGCCGGGGCGGAAGCGCGGACGCGGCGGCGGGCACAGCGGGCCGCGCGCTCGGGCAATCTGCGCGTGGGCCGGGTGCCCTTCGTGCTGAAGGCCCGGGGGCGTCCAGAGGTCGCGCTCCTGTGGAAGAACCTCATCGCGCGCAGGCGCATGGGCAGCGGGCTGGCGATGCTGCTGTCCTTCGGGGTACTGGGCGCCGTGTTCGCGCTGGTGATGGGGGACACTCGGTTGTTCTCCAACAGCCGTGAGTTCCTGGGGCCCATGGCGCTGATGGTCGCGGTGGCCATGGCCGTGATTGGCCCGAGCGCGTTCCGCACCGACCTGCGCATGGACCTGCCGAAGCTGGAGCTCCTGCGCGCGCTGCCGCTCACGGGGCGGCAGGTGGTGGGCGCGGAGCTGGCGGCGTCCGCGCTGACGTTGGGCGTGGCGCAGTGGGTGATGTTGCTCGTGGCGCTGGTGCTGGGCGTGGGCGCGGACGATGTGACGCTCGCGCCATGGTCCACGCCGGTGGTGCTGGGCCTCTTGTCGGTGTTGCCTGCGCTGGGACTGGCGGGGCTGCTCGTGCAGAACGCGGCGGTGGTGCTGCTGCCCGCGTGGATTCCCGCGGACTCCGAGCGGGCACGCGGCGTGGAGGCGCTGGGCCAGCGGCTGCTCACGCTGATGGGCACGCTGGTGGTGACGTTCCTGGGACTGTTGCCTGCCGCCGTGGTGGCCCTCCTCGTGGGCTATCCGTTGTTCACTGTCATGGGGCGCTGGGCGGTTCCGCTCGCGGGGCTGGCGGCGGCGGGAGCACTCTTCGCGGAGGTGGCGCTGGGCGTCGCCGTCCTGGGCCGCGCCTTCGAGCGGCTGGACGTGTCGGAAGAACAGTCGAACGAAGCGTGAACGCGAGCACGAAGGGAGCATCTCCATGAAGGTCGGCTTCATCGGGTTGGGGAACATGGGTACGCCCATGGCGAAGAACCTGGCCGGCGCGGGCCATGAGCTCGTCGTCTGGAACCGCACCGCCTCCAAGGCGGATCCGCTGAAACAGCAGGGCGCGCGCGTGGCGAAGACGCCCGCGGAGGCCGCCCGCGACGCGGAGGTCGTCGTGTCCATGCTCGCGGATGATCACGCCGCGGAAGAAGCCGTGCTGGGGAAGGACGGCATCGTCAGCGCATTGCCGAAGAGCGCCGTCCATGTCTCCTCCAGCACCATCTCCGTCGCGTTGTCGGAGCGCCTGACGAAGGCGCACACGGACGCGGGGCAGGGCTACGTCTCCGCTCCCGTCTTCGGCCGGCCAGAAGCCGCCGCGGGCAAGCAGCTCTGGGTGGTCGCCGCGGGCCCGAAGGCGCAGGTGGAGCGGGTGCGTCCGGTGCTCACGGCGCTGGGGCGCGGCCTCACGGAGCTGGGGGAACGGCCGTCCGCCGCGAACACGGTGAAGCTGTCCGGCAACTTCCTCATCGCGTCGATGATGGAGGCGCTGTCGGAGTCCTTCGCGCTCGCGGAGAAGTGCGGCGTGGAGCGCGCCGCGTTCCTGGACGTCTTCAAGTCCGTCTTCGCCAAGGCGCCCATCTTCGAGAACTACGCGGGCGCCATCGCGAAGGGGCAGTACACGCCCGCGGGCTTCGCGCTGCGCCTGGGCCTCAAGGACGTGACGCTGGCGCTCGAAGCGGGAAGGGCGGCGGAGGTGCCGCTGCCACTCGCGAGCCTGCTGCGAGACCATTTCCTCACCGGCGTCGCCCAGGGGCGCGGCGATGAGGACTGGTCCGCGCTCGGCGCGCTCGCACAGGAGCGCGCTGGCATCACGAAGAAGGGCTGAAAAGACGAAGGGCCTCCCGTGGTTCGCGCCACGGAAGGCCCTCTCTGACTTCACTGCGCGTTGGCGCTGACTAGAACGTGGCGGAGCCCGGCACGCGCGGGTAGGGGATGGCGTCGCGGATGTTCTGCAGGCCGCACATGTAGACGATGAGCCGCTCGAACCCCAGGCCGAAGCCCGCGTGCGGCACCGTGCCGTAGCGGCGCAGGTCGCGGTACCACTGGTAATGCGCGGGATCGAGGCCGAACTTCCTCATGCGCGCGTCCAGCACGTCCAGGCGCTCCTCGCGCTGGCTGCCGCCGATGATCTCGCCAATGCCCGGGGCGAGCACGTCCATCGCGGCCACGGTCTTCCCGTCCTCGTTGATGCGCATGTAGAAGGCCTTGATGGCCTCCGGGTAGTTCATCACCACCACGGGCCGGCCCACGTGCTCCTCGGTGAGGTAGCGCTCGTGCTCCGTCTGGAGGTCCTTGCCCCACTCCGGCGCGTACTCGAACTTCTTCTTCGCCTTCTGGAGGATGGAGACGGCGTCCGTGTAGTCGATGCGCTCGAAGCTGGAGCCGATGAACTTCTCCATCCGCTCCGTGACGCCCTTCTGCTGGCGCTCCTCGAAGAACTTCATGTCCGGCGCGCACTCGTCCAGCACGGCCTTGAACACGTACTTGAGGAACCGCTCCGCCAGCAGCGCGTCCTCGTTGAGGTCCGCGAAGGCGATCTCCGGTTCAATCATCCAGAACTCGGCCAGATGCCGCGTGGTGTTGCTGTTCTCCGCGCGGAACGTGGGGCCGAACGTGTAGACCTTGGACATGGCCAGGCAGTACGCCTCCACGTTCAGCTGCCCGGACACGGTGAGGTAGGCCTCCTTGCCGAAGAAGTCCTTGCCCCAGTCGATCTTCCCGTCCTGACCACGCGGCGGGTTGTGCGCGTCCAGCGTGGACACGCGGAACATCTGCCCGGCGCCCTCCGCGTCGCTCGCGGTGATGATGGGCGTGTTCACCCAGCAGAAGCCTTCCGAGTGGAAGAAGCGGTGCACCGCCTGCGCCGCCGCGTTGCGCACGCGGGTGATGGCCCCGAAGGTGTTGGTGCGCACTCGCAGGTGCGCCACCTCCCGCAGGAACTCCAGCGAGTGCTGCTTCGGCTGGATGGGGTAGGTGTCCGGGTCGTCCACCAGCCCCAGCACCTGCACCTCATCCGCCTGGATCTCGAAAGCCTGGCCCTTGCCCTGGGACTGCACCAGCGTGCCCCGGCAGATGACGGAGGCGCCCGCGGTGAGGTGCAGGATTTCCTTCTCGTAGTTGGGCAGCGAATTGGGCGCGACGACCTGGATGGGGTCGAAGACCGACCCGTCGCTCACGTTCACGAAGCTGATGCCCGCCTTGGAGTCGCGGCGCGTCCGCACCCAGCCGCGCACCTCCACCTTCGAGCCCGCTTCGACGGCCCCCGACAGGGCCTTCTTCACACTCACGACCTGCATGGTGCTCTCCCTCTGCTCCAGACCGGGAAGGCGAGTTAGTCGTGCCCGGCCCCAAGGGCAAGCACCGAGCGAAGCCTGGCCCCGGCCCGGGGCCTGCCGGGTCCCCGCCCATCCGGGTTTCCCGGTCAGGGCCCCGGGGCCGCCAGCCGTCCAGGCCTTCGACGCGCCAAGACTTGTTGCCCGCGTGTCCTACCTCCCGCTAAGAGACCGAGAAGCCATGGCGATGAACGAGCGTTACGAGCCGCAGTCGATTGAAGGAAAGTGGCAGACCCGCTGGGAGCAGGAGGGCCTCTTCCGGGCAGGCAGGCGCCCGGATGCCCCGAAGAAGTACGTCCTGGAGATGCTGCCGTACCCCAGTGGCCAGATGCACATGGGGCATGTGCGCAACTACCTCATCGGGGACGTCTACGCGCGCTACTACCAGATGCGCGGCTTCGACGTGCTGCACCCCATGGGCTGGGACGCCTTCGGCCTGCCGGCGGAGAACGCGGCCATCAAGGACGGCGTCCACCCGGCCATCCGCACCCGCGAGAACATCGAGTCGTTCAAGGCGGAGATCAAGACGCTCGGCTACAGCTACGACTGGACGCGCGAGGTCAACACCAGCCAGCCGGAGTACTACCGCTGGAACCAGTGGTTCTTCCTCCAGATGCTCGAGCGCGGGCTCGTCTATCGCCGCTTCAGCAAGGTGAACTGGTGTACCGGCTGCCACACCGTCATCGCCAACGAGCAGGTGAAGGACGGCCGCTGCGAGCGCTGCGACTCCGAGGTGCAGGACAAGGAGATGCCCGAGTGGGCGTTCCGCATCACGAAGTACTCGCAGGATCTGCTCGACGCGCTCGACACGCTCAAGGAGTGGCCGGACCGCATCACCTCGGCCCAGCGCAACTGGATTGGCCGCTCGGACGGCGCGGAGGTGGACTTCCGCGTGCAGGGGCATGACGCCGCCCTGCGCGTCTTCACCACCCGCGTGGACACGCTCTACGGCTGCACCTACGTGGTGCTCGCGCCGGACCACAAGCTCGTGGCCCAGGTGACGACGGCGGACCGCCGCGCGGACGTGGACGCGTTCGCGAAGAAGATGGCCGCGCAGAACAAGACGGAGCGGCTGGGCGAGGACGCGGAGAAGGAGGGCGTCTTCACCGGTGGCTACGCGCTGAACCCGGTGACGGGCCAGCCGGTGCCCATCTGGATCGCCAACTTCGTGGTGAGCGACTACGGCACCGGCGCGGTGATGAGCGTCCCGGCGCACGACGCGCGCGACTTCGCCTTCGCGCGCAAGTACTCGCTGCCCGTGCGCGTGGTCATCCAGCCGGCGTCCGGCGACAAGCTCGGCGCCGGTGAGACGCTCGACGCGGCGTACACGGAGGACGGCGTCCTCGTGGACTCCGGTGTCTTCACCGGCATGCCTTCGGCCGAAGTGCGCGTGAAGCTGGCCGCGAAGCTGGAGTCACAGGGGCAGGGCAAGGCCACGGTGACGTACCGCCAGAAGGACTGGGGCTTCAGCCGCCAGCGCTACTGGGGCACGCCCATCCCCATCGTCTACTGCGAGAAGTGCGACCCCGAGCGCAAGGGCATCCCCGTCCCGATGGAGCAGCTCCCGGTGCGGCTGCCGGACATCGACACGCAGGCGGTGCTCACCGGCAAGGGGGAGCCGCCGCTCGCGAAGGTGCCGGAGTTCGTCAACGCGACCTGCCCGAAGTGCGGTGGCTCCGCGCGCCGGGAGACGGAGACGATGGACACCTTCGTCGACTCCTGCTGGTACTTCGCGCGCTACCTGTCGCCGAAGTACGACGTGGCGCCCTTCGACCCGAAGGAGGGCCAGCGCTGGCTGCCGGTGGACATCTACGTGGGCGGCCCCGAGCACGGCGTGATGCACCTGCTCTACTTCCGGTTCTGGACCCGGGTGATGAAGCTCCTCGGGCTGTCCCCGGTGGACGAGCCTGTGACTCGGCTGATCACGCAGGGCATCGTCAACGGCGCGGACGGCCGGAAGATGGGCAAGCGCTACGGCAACGGCGTGGCGCCCAACACCATCGTGGCGAAGTACGGCGCGGACACCGCGCGCACCTACGTGCTCTTCGCGGGCCCGCCGGAGCGCGACTTCGACTGGTCCCACGAGCAGGTGGAGGGCGTGTTCCGCTTCCTCAAGCGCGTGTGGACGCTGGCAGCCACGCACCACGCGTCCTCGGCGGAGGCCACGTACTCGGGCCCCTATGAGGGCAAGGCGCTGGAGACGCGCCGCGCGGCCCACAAGTGCGTCAAGCGCGTGACGGAGGCCATCGAGCGCCTGTCCTTCAACACCGCCGTCGCGGGCGTCATGGAGTGCGTGAACGCGCTCTACGCGGTGGGCACGCCGGAGACGCCCGCGGAGAAGGCGGCGATGGGGGAGGCGGTGCGGCTGCTAGCGCGCATCCTCACGCCCCTCGCGCCGCACATCGCGGACGAGCTGGCGGAGGCCTACGGCGCGAAGGCGTCCACCGTCACGGAGTCCTGGCCGGAGTTCGACCCGGCGCTGGTGGTGGACGACGTGATTCCGTACGCCGTGCAGGTGAACGGCAAGCTGCGCGCGGAGGTGCGCGTGGCGGCGGACGCGGGCGAGGCGGATGTGCGCGCGGCGGCGGAGGCGGACGACAAGGTGAAGGCCGCCCTCGAAGGCAAGACGCTGCGCAAGTTCGTCTTCGTCCCCAAGCGGCTGGTGAACTTCGTCGTCGGCTGACGGCGGGAGGGAGGGGCGGTGCCCGCGGAAGTGCTCGTCATGTGCTCCGCCTGCGGGCGCCCCCAGACGGCGGCCCGGCGCCGCTGTGCCTTCTGCAACGCGGAGCTGCCGGAGGCGCCCCTGCCGCCCCGGTCTCCCGAGGCTTCGGAGTCGCCCGCGCCGTTGCCGGGCGTCTCCCCGTTCGCGCTGGACCTGGGCAACCGACGCGCCCTGGCGGTGAACGACACGCAACTGTCGTTCCAGGGGCGCCCGGGCGGAGGCCCGACGCTCGAGGTGCCCTGGGCGAGGGTGCGGCGGCTGGAGTGGCGCACGCGGCCCTACTTCGAATCGCTGGGGCTGCTCGCCTTCACAGCGCTGGGCCTCTTCTGGGCGCCCACGCAGGCGGTGCGGATCATGGCCTTCATGGCGGGCGTCATCGGCCTGGGGCTCGCGGCGCTGTACCGCCACCATGGCCTCACGCTGGAGCTGGATGACGGCACGCGGATGCAGTGGCCGCTGGGCATGGCGCTGAAGGGCTCGGCCCGCGAGGCACGGCTCACCGCGGCTCGCGACACGCTGGCGGCTGCCGGACGCATGCGAGGAGTACCGCTGGCCGGCTCCGGCGCTTGAGGGAGCCCGCGCCGCGGGACAACGGGCCCGGTCTCGAAGCCGCGCCGCTGGCCGGCCCCGGCGCTTGACGGAGGATCGCGGCCGGGTAGGGTGCGCGCCCATGCGGCCCTCGAGGAGCGCGGTTCAGGTGGGTGCGGTGAAGGCGTTCCGGTGGGGCGTGGTGGCCGTGGCGATGCTGGGAGCCGGGTGCGGCTACCGCTTCAGCCCGTGGGGCTCCGCGCTGCCAGAGGGCACGGGCCAGGTGTGCGCCCCCATCTTCGCCAACGAGACGCCGGAGCCCGCGCTGGAGAACCTCTTCACGCGCTACCTGCGGCAGCAGCTCATCGAAGCGGGCCGTCTGGCCAGCGCTCCGAACTGCACGTCCACGATTGAGGGGGCGGTGCTCAACGTCTGGGCCTCCCCGACCATCATCGGCAACAACTACCGCGTCTCCACCACGGTGCGGCTGCGCCTCGTCAAGGAGGGGCAGCTGCTCGGGGAGACGGTGGTGTCAGGGACCGAGGACTACCTCCAGGGACGCGGAAACGTCCTGGAAGCCGAGGCCAACCGTCAGGCCGCGCTGGCGCGCCTGGCGGAGTTGCTCATGCGCGACGGGTACGATCGGCTGGCCAGCACCTGGTGAGGACCGGGGAACCCGGTCCTCAACGCGCGGTGGTGCTACGGGACGACTAGGCCTTCTTCTTCGCGGCGGCCTTGGCCAGCCGGGAGATGCGGCGCGCGGCGGTGCGCTTGTGCAGGACGCCCTTGCTGGCCGCCTTGTTGAGGGACTTGGAAGCCGCCTTCAGCGAGTCCGTCAACTTCGAACCGTCCTTGGAGGCAATGGCCTCGCGGGCGGACTTGACGGCGTCCTTCACGGACGTCCGGACATTCACGTTCCGGGCGCGGCGCTTCAGGGACTGGCGGTAACGCTTCTCTGCAGACTTGGTGTTCGCCAAGGCAATGCTCCAGCGGAAGGCAAGGCAAGGAAAAAGAGGGGCCGTCCTTACTGCGACGCCCCCATTGCGTCAAGGCACGCGTGCGATCGCGATCAGGATTTCCAGTTCCGGAACCCCCGGAGGCCTCCGGAATGCCTCCCGGGGCCCCATCGACGCCTCACGCCGGAAGAATCATGCCGGAGGGGCGGCGTATTCCCACCGCAACCCGGCGGGATCCACGAACTGGAAGCCCGCCTCGGTGTTGGCGCACGGCACCAACCGTCCCGGATGGTGGGCCCGGAACAGCTCCAGGAGCCGGGCGACCCCCCCGAAGGAGGGGGCCTCCAGGGTGAGGGCCACCGCGGACGCCACCTGTCCCTGGGCGCCCGGCATGAAGACGAGCCCCAGGCCCGCGCCCGTGTAGGCCGCCGTGCCATCCGTCGTCCGGGTGGGCGTCCAGCCCAGCCAGGAGGCCAGCTCGTCCCAGAAGGCCTTCTGGGCCGCCACGTCCGGCACCGCCAGGCGCAGGGTGGCCACGGACGCGCGCGGCGGGTGGCTGGGCGGGGGGAGCGCCTTCTCCACGGCCTTCGCGGCCTGCCAGTGGCGCTCCATGTGCTCGAGCGTGGCGCCGCCGAACGGGACGTTCTCCTCGTGCAGCTTCGCCTCGATGTACTGGAAGCGCGTGACGAAGCGGCGCGTGGCCATGCGCAGCGCGTCCTCCGCGGGCGTCTTCACGAAGCGCGCGAGGTTCGCGAGCGAGAACAGGACGTCCCCCAGCTCGTGCTCGATGGCGTCCCGGCCGCCTGACGCGATGGCTTCGTCCAGTTCGCGCAGCTCCTCGTCCAGCTTGCCGCGCACCCCGGCCAGGTCCGGCCAGTCGAAGCCGATGCGGCTGGCCTTCTCCGTCAGGCGCTCCGCGCGCAGCAGGGACGGGGCCGCGGTGGGCACGCCGTCCAGCACGGAGCCCGCGCGCCCGGTCTTCTTCTTGCGCTCCTCCGCCTTCAGCTGCGCCCAGTTGGCCAGCACCTGCTCGGCGCCGTTCACCTTCACCTGCTGATCCCCGAACACGTGCGGGTGCCGGCTGGTGATCTTGTCGCTGATCGCCGCGCAGACGTCCGCCATGGTGAACTCGCCCAGCTCCGCCGCCAGCTGCGCGTGGAAGACAATCTGGAAGAGCAGATCCCCCAGTTCTTCACACAGCGGGCGCCACGGGCCGCCGTCGGAGACGCGGTCCATTTCATCCAGGACCTCGAACGCCTCCTCGGTCAGGTAGGGGCGCAGCGAGCGCAGGTCCTGTTCGCGGTCCCACGGGCAGCCTCCCTCGGCCCGAAGAAGCCGCATGATCTCCACCAGTCGTTCCAGCTCGCTTCCAGGCGCCGCCATTCATTCACTCCCGAGCAATCCCCCCGCCACGGGATCCTGTAGCACGGGCGGAAGGCACCACATGATTTCGGATCGTCCAGCCTGTCGCCTATCATCGGATGTCCGGATGCTCCGCTCGTTCCTCGGCCTGTGTTGCAGCCTCGTGCTGCTTGTCCCCGCTCGCGCCCCTGCGTTGATGCAGGAGCCGCTCCTGCGCATCGAGGAGAAGGTCATCGAGCCGGAGCCGGACCCCAGCACCTTCCAGGCCACGGAGGATGATCCGGTGGAGGACACCGGCTCCGAGGAGGCCGACGAGCCGGAGCCCGAGCCCCGCCC
>NZ_RAWF01000499.1:0-2345 GCF_003612075.1 Corallococcus sp. CA041A | reverse complement strand
GGACGCGTGGGCGGCGCGGGGGTGCCATCCGGCAGCGCGCCCTCCACCTGCTCGGAGGGCAGGGCCGGCAGGCGGATGATGAACGTGGTGCCTTCGCCCACCTTGCTCTGCACGCTGATGCTGCCGCCGTGGTTCTTCACGATGCGCTGGCAGATGGCGAGCCCCAGGCCCGTGCCCTTCTGCTTCGTCGTGAAGAAGGGCACGAAGATGTGCGGCTGTTGATCCGCCGGGATGCCCGGGCCGGTGTCGGAGACGCGCACCTCCACGAACTCGCCGCCCGCGCTGCGCAAGTCGCCGAAGCGCTCCGGCTTCTCCGTGCGCACCGTGATGCGGCCCGGCTGCGGCCCCAGCGCCTGCACCGCGTTCTGCACCAGGTTGATCAGCACCTGCTTGAGCTGCTCCGCGTCGCCTTCCGCGCGCGGCAGCCGCAGGTCCAGCTCCACCGCCAGCTCCGCCGTGGGCGGCATGTCGTTCTGGATGAGCCGCATCGTGCGCGTCACCACCTCGTTGAGGTCGGTGGGGCCGAAGTTCTGCTTCAGCGGGCGCGAGTAATCCAGGAACGCCGTCACCACGCCGTTGAGGCGGTTGACCTCCTCCACGATGACGTCCAGGAACTCGCCGTCCTCGCCCGGCAGCTTCCGCGGGTCCAGGCACTGCGCCGCGCCCTTGATGGCGCCCAGCGGGTTGCGGATTTCATGCGCCAGGCCCGCCGCCATCTCACCCAGCGCCGCCAGGCGGTCGCGCTCTCGGATCTTCTCGTACAGCTTGGAGTTCTCCAGCACCGTCGCCATCCGCTCGGAGACCTCCAGGATGAGCGCGATTTCATCCGACGCGTACGCCTCTGGCACCCGTTCGTCCCACAGGTTCAGGAAGCCGATGACGCGGTCATTGCCCATCAGCGGCACGCTGATGCCGGCCTTCATCTGGAGCAGCGCGGCGCGGGTGTCGTTGAGCCGCTTCAGCTCGTCGCGGAAGCGCTTGCCCTCCACCGCCTGCACCCGCATCACGGAGATGCGCCGCTCGATGTTCTCCAGCAGCACCGCCTTCTGCCCGCTGGCCACCGCGAAGAGCACGCCGCGCGCGGCCGCCGTGTCCAAGAGCGCCACCGGCAGCGGGCCTCGGGAGTCCAGGAGCCGGTAGCCCGGCCGGTCCTCCGCCATCAGGTACACGGACGCGTGCGTCACGCGCCCCGTCTCGTGCAGCGCGTCCAGCACCACGTTCGCCAGTTCGGAGATTTCAATGACGGACGCCATGCGCACGCGCAGGGTGCCCAGCGTGCCGAGCAGCGCGAAGCGCTCGCGGAAGAAGATGCGCACCACCATCTCCTCCACCTTGGTGCGCAGCGGATCCAACAGGATGAGGATGACGAACGCGGCCACCACCGTGTTGAAGACGAAGAGCGACGTGTTCTCGTCCACCCACGCCGTCAGCACCGTGAACACCGACGCCAGGATGACCGCCAGCACCGTCTGCGAGGCGATCTTCCCCAAGAGCTCGTGCAGGTCCATCAGCCGCAGCCGCAACAGCGTCTGCGCGAGGAAGAACAGGTAGAGCGTCGCGAAGACCGGGCCCAGCGTGGGGAACGGGATGTCGTTGCGCGACAGGAAGTCCAGCCCGTTGAACAGCACCGCCGCGCCCGCGCCAATGGCCAGGTACGCCAGCCGGAACTGCTCGATGCGCGACTCCGTCGTGCGCACCCGGTGCACCAGCAAGGACACGGAAGTGAACAGCGTGCCCAGCACCCAGGCGCCCAGCGCCAGCCGGGCCCACCCATTGTCCGCCAGGGGTGTAACGGCGACGGTCAAGCCCAGCACGCCGGACAGGAGGGCGAGCCGCCGGCCGACCTGGTGGGCTCCCTTGCTGACCCCCAGGAACTCGAGGAAGAAGGCGACCGCCGCCCCGGGCACCAGGGAGACGGCGAGCACCGTCGCCCCGAGGGCGATGCGGGACACCCAGGGGTAGTCCTGCGAGGGAAAGATGCTGTGGAAGAAGAGGCTGAGGTAGTACCCAGCGACCGTCAGGGTGAAGACGGAGTAGAGCGTGAGGACCCGGGGTCGTCCGGGGCGCAACAACATGGACACGCCCAGCGCCAGACCGATGATGGAAGCAAGCAGTGCGCTCTGGGTGCGGATATCCATGTGCAGGCGGACAGTCTAACCTCTGTCAGGGGCTGGAAATTTTCCAACCACCCCCAGTTGTCCTCGGGCGTGCCCGAGCGCATCTCCCAGGGTCCCCGAGGCCCCCGCGAATGAAAGTGTCCCTCCAGCATCTCGCCCTCCTCGCCTCCGCGGCCCTGTTGTCCGCGCAGGCTCCCGCCCCCGCGGTCCCCAGCACCGCCCCGGTGG
>NZ_RAWF01000498.1:0-2370 GCF_003612075.1 Corallococcus sp. CA041A | reverse complement strand
GCCCATCCCCTTGCGCCCCTTCGACATCCTCCAGGTCTGGCACGAGCGCTTCGACGGCGACCCCGCGCACCAGTGGCTCCGCGGATTGGTGGCACGGTCCGTCGACGTAGGGTCTGAAAACACCCGGACTTCACGAAGGGTGCGGCGCGCGCCAGCTTCCTGACACTCGGGGGACGCGACACTGAACGTCAGTACACAGGTGGGGGAGCATCGCATGGGGGGCTTCGTGTAGGGTGCTCCCCATGAATCCTGAGAAGCTTGTCTTCGCCCAGACCGTCGACGCGCTCTTCGTCCGCGCGCTGGAGAACCGCCTGACGCCGGCGTGCCGCGAGCACCTGAAGCGGGCGGGGCTGGACCTCGACAAAAAGCTGGAGCGCTCCTATTCGCTGGAGCAGTGGCGGGAGTTCCTGCGCATCGCGGCCGGGCACGTCTACGGCGGCGTGCCGGCGGAGGCCGCGTACTACTCCCTGGGCGAGCGCTTCATGGACGCCTACTTCGGCACCTTCTTTGGCCGCGCACTCCTGGGCGTGGGCCGGCTGGCCGGTCCCCGGCGGATGCTGCTGCGGGCGGACCTGGGCTTTCGCGCCGGCAACAACTTCAGTGAAATCAAAATCGTGGAGCGCAGCGCGACGTCACTAGAGCTCTGGATGAACGACGTGCTGGCGGATCAGCCGACGTTCGCGGCGGGGTTGCTGGCGCGCGCGGTGGCGCTGTGCGGGGGCTGGCGGGTGGTGGCGCTGCCGGAGGAGTTCGACGGCACGGCGGCGACGTTCCACCTGCGCTGGAGCGAGGCCTCCGCGGAAGGGGCGCTCAGCGCCACTGAGGATGGGTCCGGAGGCGACGCTCGACCTCAGGCGTGAGGGTGCCCCCGTGCGGGGCCCGGGAGGACGAGCGCTCCCAGCGCTCCAGCCATCGGGTCCCCAGCGGGGCGGCCAGTGTTTCGTAGCGGGTCGAGGCCACGGTGGTCTCCCCCTTGGCGCCGGTGGACACGCCGGCGCCCACGTAGAACCCCGCGAGCAGCAGCGTGACGCGGGTGGGCGTGGCCGCGCTGTAGGTCATCAGCAGGGCGCCCTCTCCGTCTTCCCGGCAATGCCGGCGCACCCGGGCGAGGACGGCTTCGGTCCACATGTCCGGGTTGGACGCAGGTGAGAACGGGTCGAAGAAGACGAGGTCCGCCGGGGGCAGGCCCGCGTCCGGCTCCAGGAAGGGCACCGCGTCCCCCAGCTTGAGGGTCCACTGGATGCCGGGCTCGCTCCAGGCGCCGTGCTTCATGAGGCTTTCAGCGGCTTCGCGGAACGGCTGGAGGAAGGGGAAGCCCTCCGCGTCCGCGAGCGCGAGCCGCAGCGGGGCCAGGTCCACCTCGAAGCTGACGATGTGCAGGTCGCGGGCGCGGTCCGGGCCCAGTTCGCGGGCGCGGGTGAGCGCGGCGACGGCGTTGGTGGCGGCGCCCAGGCCCACGTCGTGGATGACGAGCGGCGGGCCGGGCTGGCGCAGGCGGTCCGCGAGGCCGGGCTGGTCGACGTAGAGGCGCAGGGCCTCCTGCCACGGGCCCACCGCGGGGTGCATGACCTCGCCATGGCCCAGGTGGCGCACGGCGCGGTGACCGTTGCGAAGGGTGACGAGTTCGAAGTCGCCGTCGCGCGGATGGGAGGGCTCGGACATGGGGCTCCTGGCCTGGAGGGGACGTGTGGGAAAGGATGGGTGCCTAGCATGACGACTCCAGGGCAGGAACATCGGGGCGCGCTTCACGGGGAGGACGTCCGGCACGGGGAGGCTCCGTTCGAGGGCGGCCGGGTGCGGCTGTCGCTGCGGGTGGAGGCGGCAACGCGCACGGTGCTGGCGGCGGCGTGGGAGGCGTCGGTGGAAGCCTCGGGGGACGCGGGGCATCCGCTGGCAGCGTGCCTGGAGTCGCTGTGTCAGAACGCGGTGGGCATGGCGGTGGACGTGTTCCTGCGCTTCGACGACTTCCACCTGCGCGCGGGGTGTCCGGACGGGCTGGAGGCGACGGAGGAGGCGGGGCTGGCGGTGCGGGTGTTCCGGCTGGCCTTCAGCCAGTTCCACCCCCGGGCCACGGGGCCCGCGTACCTGTCGAGCGGACTGGTGCTGGCGAAGCTGCCCCGGGGCGTGCGGCCTGAGTGGGACGAGCCGGGGTTCTACTTCGCGCACTACTACCGCGAGGAGCTGTGGGCCTCGGCGGTGGAGGAGGCGCGCCGGGGTGGCGTGCTGGGGCCACGAGCGGCGTGTGCGTACATCGATGCGCTGCTGGCGAAGGCCGACGACGCGGTGGAGCTGGACTGGCCCGTGGAGCAGGGCACGGCGACCTGGGACCTGGCTCTTATACACATCTGACGCTGCCGACGAACTTACGCC
>NZ_RAWF01000497.1:0-2393 GCF_003612075.1 Corallococcus sp. CA041A | reverse complement strand
GTAACCGTCCGGCCAACGATGTGCCGTGAGGGATTGCCGGGGGAGCGGTTCGCGGCGGACGCTTCCGGGCATGGCGAAGCAGGTGGAGAAGCCGGAGTGGGCGCGCATCGCGGAAGCCTTCGAGGCCAGCGGGCAGACGCAGCGGGAGTTCGCGTTGGCGCGGGGCGTGCGGCTGAGCACGTTGCAGTCGTGGGTGTACCGGGCACGACGGGCCGCGCCGTCGCGAGCGGAAGCCGTGAGACTCTTGCCGGTGCAGGTGGCGACGACGCCCGCGGCGATGGAGTCGGGGATGGAGGTGGTCGCCGCGAGCGGAGCGCGGGTGCGATTCGCGGTGGGCACCGACGTGGCGTACGTGGCCCGGCTCGTCGCCGCGCTGGGACGGTGAGAGGGTGTTCGCGCTTCCGGCTTCGGTGCGCGTGGTGCTGGCCGTGGAGCCGGTGGACATGCGCAAGTCGATTGATGGCCTCATGGCCTTGGTGCGCGCCGAGTGGGGCGAGGACGTCTACTCGGGGCACCTCTTCGCCTTCGTCTCGCGCAAGGGCGACAGAGTCAAGGTGCTGACGTGGAGCCGGGGCGGCTTCGTGCTGCTGTACAAGCGGCTGGAGACGGGCCGCTTCCGGCTGCCGCGCGTGGAGGCGGAGGCGAAGGCGGTGACGCTGGACGCCACGCAGTTGGCGATGCTGCTGGACGGCATCGACGTGGCGGACGTGCGACGCCCGCCGGCCTGGTCACCGCCCGGGCGCGCGGCCTCCTGAGGGCCCGGCGCGAGCGCGGGGGCGGGCAGCGCGGTATGGGCTCCAGGTGCCGCGCGAGCTTCCACTGGACCATTTCTGCCCCTGGCGGGAGGAAGCCGAGGAGCTCCGCGAGCGGATGACGTCGCTGGAGTCGAAGATGGCCGCGCTGGAGCGGCGTGTCTTCGGTCGCAAAGCCGAGAAGCTGCCGCCCGTCGCCGAGGAATTGAGGCAGACGGCCCCGAGTCCCCAGGACGAAGCGGCGCGGGCCAAGGCCGCCCTGGAGAAGCGCCGGGCGCGGGCCGCACGGAAGGCCGAGGAGGCCCCGACGCGCGAAGTGCGGCACGCGGTGCCGCCCGAGTCGAGGCACTGCCCGGCGTGCGGCAGTGAGGAGTTGAAGCCGCTGGGCGAGGGGCGAAGGACGGTGGTGTACGAGTACGTGCCCGCCTTCTTCGAGCGGCAGGTGCACGTGCAGCAAGTCCTCTCGTGCGCGTGCGGCCAGGGCGTGGTGACGGCCCCCGCGCCGCCGAAGGTGGTGGACAAGGGCGAGTACGGCCCGGGCTTCCTTGCGCACGTTGTGGTTTCCAAGTGCGCCGACGCGATGCCCCTGCACCGGCTGGCCCAGCGGATTGAGCGCGGTGGGGTGCCCATGAGTCGCAGCACCCTGACGGACCTCTTCCACCAGGCCGCCTCGGTGCTGCTGCCTCTGTCCCAGCACCTCTTGCAAGTCATTGCCGCCGCCGAGGTGGTGTGGGCCGACGAGACGCCCGTGCGCGTGCTGGACGTGAAGAAGACGCGCCAGGGCTACCTCTGGACTTTCCTCACCCAGACGCCCGCGGGGGAGTGGCTGCTGGGCTACCGCTTCAGCCTGGGCCGGGCCAGCACGACGCCGAAGGAAGTCCTGGGCGGCACCCGGGGCGCCCTCGTGGTGGATGCCTATACGGGCTACAACGCGGTGACACTGCCCGAGGGCCGCGTGCGGGTGGGCTGCTGGGCCCACGTGCGACGGCGATTCTTCGAGGCGCTCCCCACCGCGCCCGAAGCCCGCCAGGCCCTGGACTTCATCCTCGCCCTCTACCGCGTGGAAGCCCTGGCTCGCGACGCGGCCGTCGTGCGCACCGACGCGCACCGCGAGCTGCGCCAGCAGCAGAGCCTCCCCGTCCTCACGGCGCTGCGCGCGTGGATGGACTCGCAGGCCCCGCGCCACCTGCCCAAGGGCCCCATGGGCCAGGCCCTCTCCTACGCCCTGAAGCAGTGGGACGCCCTGACGCGCTTCGTCTCCGACGCGCGCCTGCCCCTGGACAACAACCGCTCCGAGGCGGCGCTGCGCAAGGCGGCCCTGGGCCGGAAGAACTTCCTCTTCGTCGGCCACGAGGCCGCGGGGGAGAATCTCGCCGGCCTCTACGCCCTGGTCGCCACCTGCGAGGCCAACCAGGTCAATCCCGAGGAGTACCTGGCCGACGTGCTGCTTCGCGTCCAGACGCACCCGCACTCGCGCATCGGGGAGCTGCTGCCCCACGAGTGGAGACTGCGACGCACCGCCGACCCGCCCGAGTCACCCCTCCAGCCCAGTCCCTGAACAGCTCACTCCTCGCGGCGCTCGCCGAGCACGGTCGGGGCCTGTCTTCAAGCGTCCCGGCACGTCACTGGCCGGACGGTTAC
>NZ_RAWF01000496.1:0-2421 GCF_003612075.1 Corallococcus sp. CA041A | reverse complement strand
CGGGTGAAGCGGAGACGGGGGCGAGGGCGGGCTGCATGGGGCCTCAGAGGTAGCGGGAGACGCGCTGGCGGTAGCGCGCGTAGGCCTCGCCGAGGCGGGCGGAGAGGTAGCGCTCCTCCTGGAGCACCAGCCCGTGGAACAGCCCCCCCAGCACCGCGCACGCCCCGAGCGTCACCAGCGACGGAGCCCAGAACGAGGCGCCCACGAGGTACAGGTAGGAGAAGACGTAGATGGGGTTGCGCGAGTAGCGGTGGAGTCCTCTCTCGTGCAGCACGGGCGGGGCCTCCCCCGCGTCCACGCCGATGCGGAACCTTGCGCCCATGCCGTACTGCGCCGCCAGCATGCCCACCAGCCCGAGCACGCCCAGCGCCCAGCCCACCTCCGGCGGAAGGGCCAGCAGGGGCCGTCCCCAGGGCCGCTCGGACCAGCGCGGCCAGAGCGCCGCCGCCGCCACCGAGCCGACCCACACCAGCGAGGCGCCGCTGATCCGCCGCGTGAGGCCCGTGTGGGCGGAGTCGGCCCCGGTGCTCCGGTAGGCCAGCGGGCTGCGGCCGAAGCGCAGGCGGTAGACGAGGCTGGAGCCCAGGTGCCCCAGCAGCAGGTGCAGCGAGATGAAACCCAGGTAGAGCGCGGGCGCGTCGCGAAGCCCCTTCATGGTCCCACCACCTCCGCCGGAAGCCCGAAGCCCGAGGACGCCCAGCCCGCGAGCTGATCGGTGAAGTCGCGCAGCTCGCCCCGGGTCCACAGTCCCTCGAACGTCGCCGTGTTGATGTTGAGCGTGTCGCCAAAGCCCAGGCCCGTCGCGCCCCAGGTGGCCGTGTGGCTGCGCAGGGAGTGGATGCGGAAGGGCGCGTCCACGAAGTGCTTGTCGAGCTGCCCCAGGTAGGTCGCCACCAGCGTGTTGGTGCGGGGCTCGGCCACCAGCCCGGGGCGCGCGTTGCGCCGCAGCACGGGCCCCGGGGCGAGCCGCGCCACCGCCATGCACTCCAGCGCCGTCGTCCAGTGCACGCCCTCGTCGAGCACGCGCCGCAGCGCCTCGCGCATCAGCGCCGCCAGGGCGGGCGCGTCCTCCAGCCGGGCGCGGACCTCCCGCAGGGGAAGCTCCAGCGGCACCGTCGAGCAGCCGTTGCCCAGCATCCGCCCCAGCCCCAGCATGCGCCGCAGGTCCACCGGCACCCGCAGGCGGATGAGCCCGTCCTTCGTGGGCTCGCGCAGCGCGACGCCCGCCAGCAGCGCGGCGAAGAAGACCTCCGAGGCCTGGACGTCCGTGCGGCCAGCCGGGAGTGTCAGGCGCGCCGTCGCCATCAACGAGCGGCCCGCGGTGTCTCCACTGCGGCGCAGGCCCAGGCCCCGCTGCGCGAGGAGCCGGCGGCGGGGGCTCGCGAGGCCCAGCACCCGGCCCGGCCCGCGCAGCGCCGCGAGCAGCACCTTGCCATCCGTCAGCGTCGAGGGGCCCAGCGGGGGCGACTCCGACGCGCGCCCCGCGCAGTGCAGCCAGAGCCGCTCCAGCAGGTGGGCGAGCGCCTTGGCGTCCCCAATCGCGTGGTGGAGCTGGATGGCGAGCAGCCACGGGCCCGGCGCGCCATCGGCCAGGGGGTGGAGGTGCAGCCGCAGCGGCACGTCCCTCGCGAGGTCCACCCGGGTGTTGATGACCCGCGTCACCGCCTCGGGCTCGTCCAGCGGCTCGGCGCCTTCCAGCAGGGCCGCGTCCACCGCCTCGTCCGTGCGCGGCGCGGGCACCCACGCACCGTGCGCGTCGTCCCAGGCCACGTTGAGGCGCTCGCTCTCGCGCACCAGGGCGCGCAAGGCCCCGCGCAGCCGCGCCACGTCGGGCCGCGCGTCGATGCGCAGCAGCACCGTGGCCCAGATGGTGGCCACCTCGCCGTCCAGCCGCGCGAGGAGCGTGTCTACGAAGTTCGCGCGCATCGCTCCACCCATCCGCTCCACAGGGCCCGGGCCGCCTCGCCGTCCAGCCGCGCCCGCCCCACCGCCTCGCGCGCCCGCTCCGGCGCCGGCAGGTGCTGGAAGACGATGTCGTCGGGCGCGTCCAGGCGCTGGCGGAGGCCCGTCGGCAGGTAGCCCGCCGCGAGGAGCACGGGCGTGGCCTCGGCCACCCGCTGGGGCTCGCCCATGGACAGGTGGACGAGGTCCACGCGCGCCCGCGAGGACGGGAGCGCCGTGGCCCCCTGCCCTTCCCCGGCAGGCCCCACCAGCTCCCGCCGTTCGAGCCGCAGGGACTCGTTCCAGTCGAGCGGGCGCAGCACGAGGCCCCCGGCGCGAGGGCGGCGCTCCAGCGGCGTCAGCTCCACCGTCCCCGGCAGGCCCGAGGCGGCGAGGATGGACGCGAGCCACTCCCCCCACGGCCCCGCGGGCAGGAAGCGCCGGCGCGGAGGCAGCGGCGCGAGCACCGTCGTCATCGCC
>NZ_RAWF01000495.1:0-2434 GCF_003612075.1 Corallococcus sp. CA041A | reverse complement strand
GCCCCGGTCCCCCACGCCGCCGCCGCCGCGGCCGCCGCGAAGGGCACCAGCGACCTGGACCTGCGCTACCAGAAGTTCGACCCCATTGGCACGGGGCCGCTGGGGACGGTCTTCAAGGGCCGCTACAACGCCCTGGGGTTGGACATCTGCATCAAGGAGCTGAAGGACATCTTCGGCTACTTCTCCTTCCTGCAGCGCGGTGAGGTGCTCAAGCGCCTGAAGAAGGAGCTGTGCGCGCAGGCGCAGGTGCGCCACCCGGGCGTGGTGCAGATCCTCGACCAGAACGTGGACTCGGCGCGGCCCTACTTCGTGGTGGAGCTGATGCGCGGCAGCCTGAAGGAGAAGCTGGAGGCGGCTGGCGGCAAGGGCATTGACGTGCAGCACGCGCTGCGCACCTTCCTGCAGCTGGCGTACGGCTTGAAGGCCGCGCACGCCGCGGGGCTCACCCACCACAACATCAAGCCGGAGAACGTCCTCTTCGACGCGTACGGCAACGCGAAGCTCTCCGACTTCGGCATGAGCCGCGTGGTGGAGGTGGACGCGACGAAGGGCATGCCCCAGGTGTTCGTGGGCACGGGCGGCATGGTCTACATGGCGCCGGAGCTGATGAACAAGGGCGTCCAGGAGGCGGGCCCCGCCGCGGACGTGTACGCCCTGGGCATCCTGCTCTACGAGATGTTCACCGGTCAGATTCCGGGCCGCCGCTCGCCGCTGCCGTCGGAGGTGAACCCGGAGGCGCCCAGCGGGTTGGATCAGCTCTTCGACAAGGCCACGCAGGACCGGCGCGAGCAGCGCTACCCGGACGTGGACGCGATGCTGGCGGACTTCTACAAGGCCTTCCCGGAGCGCGAGTACCTGGATCGCGGCTCGCTCGTCCTGTCGTCGGATCCGCAGGAGTAGCCGTCGGCCGGGCAGGCGGGCCTCCTCGCGAGGCTCGCCCGTCCCCGCATGGACCTGTCAGAGTGCGGTGCGTCATGCACACGCGCCCCTCTGACAGCGTCCTCCTCACCGTCACCGGAAGGGACGGCCCCGACACCACCGTCCGCCTCACCGGCCTGCTCGCGCAAGCGGGCGCGGAGCTGCTCGACGTGGAGCAGGTGGTGGTGCAGGGCCTGCTCACCCTGGCCCTGTGGGTGCGTCTGCCAGGCGGAGAATCCCTCCAGGCGCTCCCTGAGCTGGCCCGGGAGCTGGGCGTCACGGTGGACGTCCGCTCGGTGCCTCCGGCCGTCACGTCTCCAGCGCCGGGGCCAGAGCCGCTGCGCTACGTCGTCACCGCGGTGGGCAAGGCGCTGGGCGTGCACGACGTGCATGCGCTGACGCAGAAGTTGGTGGCGGGGAACGCGCGCGTGGAGCGCATCACCCGGCTGAGCGAGACGCCGCTCGCGGCGGTGGAGCTCCACGTCACGCTGCCGCCGGATGCCGACACGTCAGCGCTCAAGCGCGCGCTGCTGGAGCTGTCCATGGCGAGCCCCACCTTCGATGTCGCCCTCCAGCGCGAGAGCCTCTACCGGCGCGGCAAGCGGATGGTGGTGATGGACATGGACTCCACGCTCATCCGCATCGAGGTCATCGACGAACTGGCGCGTGCCTACGGCGTCCACGCGAAGGTGGCCGCCATCACCGAGCGCGCGATGCACGGGGAGATGGACTACGACGAGTCCCTGCGTCAGCGCGTGGCGCTGCTCGCCGGGCTGGACGCTCGCGTGCTGCACGAGCTGGCCGCGAACCTGCCGCTCACGGAAGGCGCGGAGACGCTCATCCGCGTGCTCCGTCGCCTGGGCTACCGCACCGCGGTCATCAGCGGCGGCTTCTCCGTGGCGGCGGAAGCGCTGCAGAAGCGGCTGGGCATCGACTTCGCGTACTCCAACGTGCTGGAGGTCCAGGACGGGAAGCTCACCGGCCGCACCCTGGGCACCATCGTCAACGCGCGCCGCAAGGCGGAGCTGCTGGAGACGCTGGCGAAGCAGGAAGGCATCCTGCTGGAGCAGGTCATCGCCGTGGGTGACGGGGCCAATGACCTGCTGATGCTGGAGAAGGCGGGGCTGGGCATCGCCTTCCGAGCCAAGCCGAAGCTGCGCGAGGCCGCCGACACGTCCATCTCCGCCGGCGGGCTGGACACCATCCTCACGCTGCTGGGGCTCACCGCGCGCGAGCTGCGCGAGGTGGGCTGAAACAAGCCAGGGTCAGAGGCGCATGCGCGCGGCCAGCTCGCGCTGCTGCACGGCGCCCTTCTCGAAGACGAGCTCCAGCAGGGCGCGGAGGATCTTCGAGCTCTTCTCCTGGTTCTGCTGCACCGTCTGCAGGCGGGCCAGGTCCTCCTCCGTCCACTCGGAGGTGGGCGAGCCGCCCGCGAGGATTTCATCCAGGATGTCCGAGGCGCTGGAGCCCGGGTTCGCGGCGGGCGCGGGGGCCGCGCGCGCGGCGGGGGCCGGGG
>NZ_RAWF01000494.1:0-2447 GCF_003612075.1 Corallococcus sp. CA041A | reverse complement strand
TGCCCCACCCCCTTCCCCAACCCTCATTCACAGGAGCCGCCTGACATGCGCATCGTCTATCTGCATCAGTACTTCAACACCCCCACCATGCACGGGGGCACGCGCTCCTATGAGCTCGCGCGGCGCCTGGTCTCCATGGGCCACGAGGTCCACATGGTGACCTCCGACACCCGCACGGACGGAGGCACGGGCAAGGGCTGGCGCGAGTCCAACGAGAGCGGCATCCAGGTGCACTGGCTGCCGGTGCCGTACAACAACGCCATGAGCTACCCGGACCGCATCCGGGCCTTCAGCCACTTCGCGGTCAACTCCACGCGCCGCGCCGCGCAGCTGCCCGCGGACGTCTTCTTCGCCACCAGCACGCCGCTCACCATCGCGGTGCCGGGCATCGCCGCGTCGCGGTGGAACAAGCGGCCCATGGTCTTCGAGGTGCGCGACTTGTGGCCCGCCATCCCCATCGCGGTGGGCGCGCTCAAGAGCCGCTCCGCCATCCTGGCCGCGCAGCTGCTGGAGAAGGCCGCGTACGCGGGCGCGGAGCACATCGTCGCGCTGTCGCCAGGCATGAAGGCGGGCGTGGAGGCGGCGGGCGTGCCGTCGGAGAAGATCACCATCATCCCCAACCTCTGCGACCCGGACCGCTTCCAGGTGCCGGCGTCCGCGGGCCAGGAGTTCCGGCAGAAGTACGCGTGGCTGGGGGACAGGCCCATGGTGCTGTACGCGGGCACGCTGGGGCTGGTGAACGGCGTGGAGTACCTGGTGCGGGTGGCCGCGGAGATGCGGAGGCTGGACCCGGAGGTCCGCTTCGTCATCATGGGCAAGGGCCGCGAGGAGTCCCTGCTGCACGCGCTGGCGGAGCGGCTGGGCGTGAAGAACCAGAACCTCTTCTTCCTGCCCAGCGTGCCCAAGGAGCAGGTGCCCGCGGTGCTGAGCGCGGCCACCATCGCCACGTCGATGTTCACGGACGTGCCGGGCATGCAGGACAACTCCGCCAACAAGTTCTTCGACGCGCTCGCCGCGGGCCGTCCGCTGGCGCTCAACTACGGCGGCTGGCAGGCGGAGCTGCTGGACCGGGAGGCCTTTGGCCTCAGGCTGCCGCCCAAGGACATCCCCGCCGCGGCGGCCATGCTGGCCAAAAGGCTGCGCGACCCGCGCTGGCTCGCGGAGGCCGGCGCGCTGGCCGGGAAGCTGGGCCGGGAGCGCTACTCCGCGGACATCGCGGCGAAACGGCTGTCAGAGGTACTGCAGCGCGCGGCGGCCCGGTCATGACAGCGCGCTCGGTGGGGAGCAACTTCGTCTGGTCACTCTCCGCCGGGCTCATCTATGCCCTCGCGCAATGGGGCGTCCTGGTGGCCTTCGCGCGGCTGGCCACCATGGAGGAGGTGGGCCAGTTCGCGCTCGCCCTGGCCATCACCGCCCCGGTGCTGCTGATGTCTCGCATGCAGCTGCGCACGCTCCAGGCCACGGACGCCCGGAGCGCCTTCGGCTTCGAGCACTACCTGGGCCTGATGGTGCTCAACGTCGTCGCGGGCGTGGCGATGTGCTGCGCCATCGCCACGGGGATGGCGGACTCGCTCCACGCGGGCTGGGTCATCGCGCTGGTGGCGCTGGCCAAGGGCTTCGAGGCGGTGAGCGAGGTCTTCTACGGCGCGCTCCAGAAGGTGGAGCGGCTGGGGCTCATCGCCCGGTCCACCATCGCCAAGAGCGTGCTGTCCGTGGTGCTGGTGCCGCTGGCGCTGTGGCTCACGCACAGCCCCATCGCCGGCGCGGCGGCCATGGCCTTCGCCTGGGCCATCGTCCTCTTCGTCTTCGACGCGCGGGCGCTCCGGCGCGAGTTCCCCGGCGTGCGCCCCTGGAGCACCCTCTGGCGCACGCCGTGGCGCACGGAGGGCACGCGGCTCAAGGCGCTCTTCCTCCTGTGCTGGGTGCTGGGCCTCACCGCGCTGATGGGCGCGCTGCGGCCCAACATCCCCCGCTACCTGCTGGAGGCACACGCGGGCCATGCGGAGCTGGGCATGTACGCCGCGCTCGCGTACTTCGCCGCGCTGGGCGGCCGCGTGGTGCATTCACTGGGGCAGGCGGTGAGCCCCCGGCTGGGGCGCTACCACGCTGCGGGGGACGCGCGCCGCTACGGCAAGGTGCTGGTGGGCTTCACGGCGGCGTCCGCGGGGGTGGGCCTGTGCGCCATCGCAGGTGCGGCGCTGCTCGGCCGGTGGGCGCTGACGCTCTTCTACGGCGCCGCCTATGCCGGAAATCTCACGTTGTTCGTCTGGCTGATGGGGGCGGCGGCGCTGGAGTACGTCTGCTTGAGCCTCGCGGTGGGACTCACCGCGGCGCGCGAGCTCAAGGGCCAGGTGGTGCTGCTCGTCGTCTCCGTGGCCGTGGTCGCGCTGGGCAGCGCGGTGTGGGTGCCGCGCGTGGGCCCGGTGGGGGCCGCATGGGCCCTGGGG
>NZ_RAWF01000493.1:0-2461 GCF_003612075.1 Corallococcus sp. CA041A | reverse complement strand
GACGCGCTCAAGAGTCCAGCGCTGGGAGGTCTTCGGTATGAGCGCACCCCCACCGCCCGCCGGGTGGTGCAGGACGTGGCCGCGGACCAGCCGCTCCTGAGGGGCCTGCTGTGGGCGGCGGAGCCCGCGCCGGAGGAGATCCGCACGCTCGCCATCGAGGACCTGGCGCTCCTGGGCGACCCGCGCGCCCTGGACCCGCTGGCCGCGTTCATCTGGGACCCGAACCCGCGCATCCAGCAGGCCGCGTTGCGCGCGGTGGCCCTCTTCCAGCACCGCCGCGCCGAAGAGATCCTGGGCAACGTCGTGCGCCACCCGCGCCTGCCGGACGCGCTCAAGATTCAAGCGCTGGGAGGTCTTCTGTATCAACGCACCCCCACCGCCCGCCGGGTGGTGCAGGACGTGGCCGCGGACAGCCGCGTGGGCTACGCGGTGCAGAACGCCGCGCGCTCGGTGGCGTCGCAGTGGGAAGCCGCCCCGGCCGCCGCGCCCTGAAACACGCCTGCCTGTCTGCTCTCCAGCCCTGACGCCCCTCTGCCCCGCCGGGCCGATTCCTGGAGTGCGCGCGTGTATGGGTTAGACTGGGGCGCATGAAGATCACCCCCCTCGACATCCGGCAGAAGCGCTTCGAGACGGTGATGCGCGGCTTCGCGCGTCCCGAAGTGGGCGCGTACCTGGAGCTGATCGCCGGCGAGTTCGAGGAGGTGGTGAAGGAGAACATCGCGCTCAAGGAGGAGCTGAAGCGCACGCAGGCGCGGCTCGAGCAGCATCAGGAGCGCGAGCGCACCCTCCAGGAGACGATGGTCACCGCCCAGCGCATCAGCGAGGACCTGAAGGACGCCGCGAAGAAGGAAGCGGAGATCATCATCGCGGACGCGGAGCACCAGGCGGAGAAGATCGTCCACGGCGCGCACCAGAGGCTGGTGCAGGTGGTGGAGGACATCAACGAGCTCAAGCGCCAGCGCACCCAGTTCGAGTCGCAGGTGCGCTCCGTGGTGGAGGCCCACCGCAAGCTGCTGGAGACGTTCGCCGCGCCCACCTTCGCGGACCGCGACTACGCGCGCGTGGAGGACAACGTCGCGTTCCTGTCGCAGAAGAAGGCCACCTCCAACGACTAGCGTTGCCCGCATGCCCGCCCCCTGGCTCAAAGCAGTGCAGACAGGGGTGGAGCTGACGGTGCTCGTCCAGCCGCGCGCGTCCCGCACCAGGGTGGTGGGCGAGCATGACGGCCAGCTGAAGATTCAACTCGCGGCCCCGCCCGTGGATGGCGAAGCGAATGCGGCCCTGGTGGAATTCATCGCCAAAACGCTGGGCGTGCCGCGTCGTCAGGTGACACTCGTGGCGGGTGACACGTCGCGCCGTAAGCGATTGAGGGTGGAAGGGGTTGATGCGGCGGCGGCCGAGGCTGTTATCTCTGGTGGACCGTGAGGCCACGCATGCTCCGCCTGTTCGCCTTCCTGATGATGCTGCTGGCCTCGCCGGGCGTGTTCGCGCAGGACGAAGGTCCGCGGGGCATCCACGCCACGGAGGCCGTCGTCACGGACGCCGCGCTCGTGCCCCACGCCCGCCCCGCCATCGTCGCGGGCGAGCTGAAGACGCAGCGCTTCGTCATCCTGCACACCGCGAAGGCGGCGGGCGCGGCCCGTGCGCTGGCCGGACAGATTGAAGGCGTGCGGGACACCTTCGGCGCGATGCTGGGACGCGACTGGCCGGGCACCACCGAAATCCGCCTGGGCGTGGGCCGCCAGGAATTCGAAGCGCTGGCGCTCCCCGGTGGCAAGCCTCCGGGCTGGGCCGTGGCGCTCGCCTACCCCGGGCATCAAATCATCCTGCTGGACGCGCTCAGCCTGAGCGACACGGAGGGGCCCACCACGCTGCGGCACGAGCTGGCGCACGTGGCGCTGGGCCAGCTGGCGAAGGACTGGCCGCGCTGGTTCCAGGAGGGCGTGGCGCAGAACCTCACGGACGAGCGCTACTCCGTCGCCCACTACAGCGCCCTCTTCCGCGCGGTGACGCAGGAGCGCGTCTTCCACTTCGAGGACCTGTCCGACGAGTGGCCGGACGTGCCCGCGGACGTCGAAATCGCCTACGCGCAGAGCGCCGCCTTCGTGGCCTTCCTCACCGGCAAGCACGGCTCGCACGCCATGGGCCTGCTGGTGGACGGCGTGCGCGCGGGTGAGCCCTTCGAGCAGGCCTTCGGCAAGGCCTTCCGCACGTCGCTGCTGCTGGAGGAGCAGGACTGGCGCGAGGGGCTCGCGGCCCGCTACGGCTGGCTGCCGCTCACCACCAGCTCCGCGCTCCTGTGGCTCACCGCCTCCGTGCTGTGCGTGGCCGCCTTCGCGCGCCGGATGCGCCAGAAGGCCGCGAGGATGACGGAGCTGGCCGCGGAGGACGCCGCCGAGGACGCCGCGCTCCGCCTGCTCGCCGCCGCCCGCGCCGCGGGGCCCCTCCCCGTGGACGGCTC
>NZ_RAWF01000492.1:0-2462 GCF_003612075.1 Corallococcus sp. CA041A | reverse complement strand
ACGGACGACCACGCCTCCGACGAGGATGAGCCGTCACACCCACGTACCGGCCAGGCCCCAACAGCTCCCGCGCCGCCTCCGGAGGCAGGTCCTCGTCCCCCACGTGCACCCCGTGCGCGTCCGACAGGAGCGCCAGGTCCACCCGGTCGTTGATGAGGCACACCGCGCCCGCCCGCCGGCACAGGGCCACCACCGCTCGGGCCGCCGCCAGTGCCTCCCGGGGAGGGGTGTGTTTCATGCGCAGCTGGAGCATCCGGGCACCGCCCTGAAGCAGCTGTCCGGCCTTGTCCACCAGGGGCAACTCCGGGCGGATGCTGTCGTCGCACAGCAGGTACGGGCCTTGGGGAAGCGGGGGGCGGGGCGAGACGTTCATCGGTTTCCGGGCCTGGGGACACCAGCGTTGACAGGCGCCCCTCCTGCTATAAGGTGCCGCGCTGTTTTCCAAGCAATTCCGAGGATTTGAATCATGGCTGATGGCATCAACCCGAAGCACCTCGACAAGCGCACCGCCGACCGCTACCAGCGCAGCGGCCAGGTGGACGAGGACGCGTACAAGAAGCACCTCGAGGAGCTGCCGGACGTGGCCGACAAGTCCGTCCCCATCGAGACGCTGATGGATGGCGACATCGACGACGACTTCGATGACGAGGACGACGACGAGGATACGGACGACGACGCCTCCGACGAGGATGAGTCGGACGAGGACGAGTCGGACGAGGACGAGTCGGACGAGGCGGACGAGCCTGCTGGCGAAGAGGACAAGGCGTCCGAATGAGCCCTTCGGAGAAGCGGGGTGAGACCTTCGTGATGACGGGGGATGCGAGCCCCGCCTCCGAGGAGTCCCTGTCGTTCAGCACCTTCATTGTCGGACTGGGCTCCGCCGTCCTCATCCACCTGGGTGGGGCGCCGAACCCGGAGACGGGCCGCCTGGAGAAGGACCTGCCTTCGGCCCGGCAGAACCTGGACCTCCTGGCGATGCTCCGCGAGAAGACGCGCGGCAACCTCACCGCGGAGGAGGAGAAGCTGGTGGACAACCTCCTGTCCGACCTTCGCATGCGCTACGTGGAGGCAAGCCGGAAGTGAAGCCTCGTGAAGTCACCCGCCCGGGGGGATTGCCCCGGGGCGTGCGGATCGCCGCCGGGCTGTGCCTGATGCTCTCCACCCTGACGGGGTTCCTCGCCTGCAGCGAGGCCTCCGTCATGATGAACTTCGAGGCCCACCGCGAAGCGCAGCGGGAGCACACCCCCACCCTTGCCCTGCTGGGCAAGGACCCCGCCGTCACCCAGGCCATCATGGAGGCGCAGCTGTCCGCGCTCTCCCCCATGCGCGAGTCCCGCGCCCTGGTGCTGACCGGGCTGACGGTGGCCTGCACCCTGCTCTTCTTCGCCTCCAGCCGCATGCTGCGCTCCCCCGACGGCGTCCCCCGGGATGGCTTCCGGCAGCTGCTCGGCGGCGCGGGCATCTTCGCCGCGCTGATGCGCACCATCGACGGGGCCCAGTGGACCGTCGTGGCCCGCCACACCAGCCAGGCCATGGTGGAGGGGCTCAAGGGCCTGCCGGAGTTCAAGGACCCGGCCACGGCGCAGCAGCTCTACGCGCTCGTCCCGTCCCTGATGACCCTCAGCGCGGTGCTCCCCACGGTGCTCGTCGCCGGCGGCTTCGCCCTGCTCGCCCAGTACTTCCGCAGCGAGGGCGTGCGGGACGCCATCGTCACGCTCGACGGGCCGACCGAAGACCCCTGAAGTCCGGGTGGGACTGACGCGGCGCGGCGCCAAAAGGCCGTCCGTGCTGCTTCAGCTCGCGTCCGTCTCCGCGCGGGGCAGCGCGGGCCCCAGGAGCAGCGCCTCCAGGGCGGCCATCGCGTCCGCTTCAGAGCCGGCGGCCGTGCCCTCCAGGGGCAGCACGCGGGCCAGCGGGGCCTGGGGGATGCGCAGGAGCTCGTCCCGGGTCAGGCCGAACACGTACGCCAGGTGCCCCATGGGCCAGCGGGACTGGAGGCGGGCGAAGGCCTCGTCGTCCAGCTCCTCCAGGGGACACGGCAGCTCCGCGTCCTCGTACACCCCCTTCTCCCCACCCACCCGGCGGCCGTTGCCGTAGGCGATGACTTCCTCGCCCTCGTCCGCGTCGTACACGTAGGCGTGCACGGTGGCGTTGGCGGCGGCGGACAGGAGGCGGGCCAGGGCGTGGTGCGCCGCGTACCAGTGGGCACCCTGCCGACCCTGGGAGAAGGGCCCCAGGAAGGCCAGGCGCACCACCTTGCGGCGGCGGTTGATGGTGACGCGCAGCGCCGTGGCGGCCGGGACGCTGTCCATCGACAGGGCCTCCCGGGCCAGACGCACGAGCGCCAACCCGGAGAAGGTGTCGAGTCGAACGAGATAGCCGCCGTGCGCGTCCAGAGTGAAGCCCCCGAGGATGGGCGCCGCCTATAACCGACCCCCCCCCGTCTCTTATACACCTTTCCG
>NZ_RAWF01000491.1:0-2480 GCF_003612075.1 Corallococcus sp. CA041A | reverse complement strand
GCGGGTGGGCGACGTTCGGCGAGTACGTGGCGGGACAGTTCGCCATGGGCGGGCCGGTGCTGTTCCCGCTGGCGCTGGTGTACGCGGTGCGAGGGCCGAGGGAGCAGTTCCTGTTGCGCATGGCAGCGGTGATTCCGCTGCTGTTCTTCGGCTACGCGGCGGCGAAGACGCGGGGCGAGGCAAACTGGCCTGCGGCGGCGTATGTGGCGGCGTGCATTGGGGTCGCGGGGATGAGGCCCGTGTGGCAGCGGGCGGCGGCGTGGAGCGGGATGGCGGTGGTGCTCGCGGTGACGTCGCATCTGTTGTTCCCGGTGCTGACGTTCGAGCGCGACGTGGTGCTGGCGAGGACGCACGGTTGGGGCGTGCTGGAGCGGCTGAGGACGCCGGAGCAGCTGTTCCCGGGCATGGCGCCGGGGCCCACGGCGGTCTACGCGCCCACGTATCAACTGGCTTCGCAGGTCGCGTATACGGCGGGCGTGGAGACGGACACGGTGGGCCCGTCACGGCGCAAGAGCCAGTATGACCTCTGGCCTGAGCTGGAATTGAAGCCCGGGCAGGACGTGCTGTGGTGTTCGGAGAACGGCGCGGCACCGCCGGAAGAACTGGTGCAACGCTTTGGCTCCGTGGAGGGCCCGGTGAAGCTCACGGGGGTCTTCCGGGGACGGCGGCTGCACACGTTCACGGTGTGGCGGTTGATAAACAAGACGTAGTAATCCCAGGCTCGAAATCGAAATACCATCGTACCTTGAGACCTTATGAAATCCCTTCGCCCCTTGCCCTCTTGATCGCTGTCACCACAGCTGAATGCAGGAGGAACGGCGCGCGCCGTGCCTTCCCATGCTCCCGCAGCATCTGGCCTGAAGTCCCGGAGCGAAGGAGACTGCAGCCCAGTCATGCTGCCCGTGCTCGCGCTCAAGGCCTATGTTCATCAGAAGCTCTGCCGTCAGGCGCATCCCTTCATGTCGCTGCCCATCACAACACCTGCATCATGGCCGCAGACTCGACTCGAACTGCGGATGGAGTGTTGTTCCTGCGCATCCAGGGTGGCTCGAGTGACGGCGGATCCGTTGCCTAGAGCGCCGAACAGGTTAGGTCACGCCGCGAGTTGGTAGCGCGCGGCAACCTCAAGGTTTTGGACGACCGCGAGTCGCCTGAGGTCAAAGAGGTTGCGGCGCGTGCCGCGGTAACGGGCCTTCGGGCCCTGGCGGTTGGCGAGATGTGCCAGGCAATGCTCGACGCCGACACGCTCGCGGAGTTGTGCGCGGCCCGCGCGCGAGTGGAGACGTGCGCGAAGGCGCTGCTGGAGCCGCTCGTCGTCCCCCATCGTGACGCTGCGCCCCTTGCCGGACGCGGCCTGGGTACAGCTTGAGCGCAGCTTGCACGGCCCGCAGACTTCCGGGTCGAAGTGCACGACGGCACCGGGCTCGAAGGGCTCCACCTCGCCAGCAGGGCACGTGAGGGTGCCGTCGCGGACGTTCACTTTGAAGTCGCGCTTGCCGAAGAGTCCAGGCTTCGCGCTGGCTCCTCGCCACGGCCGACAGACGACGTCGCCGCCGCTCTCCAGCACGTCTTCGGCCATGGTGCTGTTGAGGTACGCCCTGTCGATGAGGAGGACATCGGGGAAGAGCTCCTGGTGGGCCATGTCTTCCTGCAGTGCAAGAGTCGCCTCCTCTTCGGGGCGGTTGGCTGGCGTCACGACACAGGCGACCACGAGTTCGGTGTCGAGGTCGGTGCCGACGTGCTGCTTGTAGCCATTGAATCGCTTGCTCTTGCTCTTGCGTCCGTGGCGCATGTCGGCGTCCTCGATGGAGATGCGCCTGTCAGCCGCCACGCCCTGTCGAATCTGCACGCCGCCCTCGGGGCGCGGCTCGAGGTCCTGCGCCTTCACCTGCGCGAGCGCTTCGATGTAGCGAGTCAGCGGAGCCGCGACGCACGACTTCGACTGCTTCGCCACCCAGGCCATGAGACGGTCGAGCTGCCGACACAGGCGATTGAGTGCGTCGAGCTTCGCGTCGGGCGCGCTCCAGTCGATATCGAGGCCGGCCTTGATGCTGCTGGCCAGCAGCAACGGCGCATCGGCCTGCTGACACACCTCCTCGACGTCGGTGCCGAGCGCGAGCGCCATGCCCTCGGCCACCTTGCGGCCTGCGTGGCCGAGCAGGTTGAGGGTGTCCTCAACCCGCCCGGCTCCTTCTAATACTACCCGGTCACTTGAATCCAGGTGGCTGCCATGATCGTAAGCGTTCACGGGGTGGTGCTCGACTGAGGGGGTAGTGAGGCAGCGAACGGTGGGCCTCACCACGCTCGACGTGGGCCGGGGGCGGCTTAGAAATAATGGAACGTGGCCACTCCCGACCCAAGAGATGCGCGTATCGCGGAGTTGGAGCGACTGCTGAGCGCGGCGCTCGCGCGAATCGAGCAGCAGGAGGCTCGCATTGCGCAGCAGGAGGCTCGCATCGCGGAGCTGGAGGCGCGGCTGC
>NZ_RAWF01000490.1:0-2492 GCF_003612075.1 Corallococcus sp. CA041A | reverse complement strand
GACAGGGAGGACTGCCCCCCACCAGGCCGCCCTCCATGCAGAAAGTCCTTGCTCCTCTTGCCCTGAGCGCCGCGCTCCTCATTCCCGCGATGGCGGGCGCCCAGGACACCCCCAGCGCCGGTTCCGCGATGCAGGACCGGCCCGCGGTGACCTTCAACGAGGTCGAGCGCGGTGTGTACTTCGGCGTGTACGGCGGTCCGTCGTGGATCACCAACCCGCCCGCGGACTCCGGCCCGCGGCCCTTCTCCTCTGGCCAGATGGCCCAGGTGGAGCTGGGCGTGGACCTGGGTGAGCGCCTGTCCCTGGGCGTCTTCTTCATGGGCTCCGCCAACCGCGCGGGCGCCGAATACGTCGGCTATTCGCAGGGCGCCGCGTCCGGTGACTTCACCATGCTGGTTCCTGGCGCCGTGCTGCGCGCCCGCCTGGTGGGCTTCGCCGACAGCCAGGAGGTCAAGCGCACCTGGATCTACGCCCGTGCCGGCGTGGGCTACGCGATGTTCTCTCCCAAGAAGCTCCTCCCGGATTCCGACATTCTTGTGTTTGCCGGGCCCGGAGTGGAGTACTACACGCGGCTGCGCCACTTCTCGGTGGGGCTGGAGGTCGTGGGGAACTACCTCGCCTCCAAGGGCGCCTTCGGGTTCGCGGTGGCGCCCAACATTCGCTACGCGTTCTAGCGGGAGATTCACGTGGCTCAGGAGAATGGAAGCGGTGGATCGCGTCCGGGTGGACGCGGTCCGAACGGGGGCGCGCCGGGCCAGGGGCCCCGTCGTGACGGACCGGGAGGCTTCGGAGGTCGTGGCGGTCCTGGCGGTGGCCGGGGTGAAGGGCGCGGCCGGGGTGAAGGCCGTGGCCGTGATCGCGACGCGGGCCCGGTGGGGCCTGGCCAGCGTGTCATCGCCGAGCTGAGCGTCCTGGAGAAGGCTCTCTCCAAGAACGACTTCACGGCGGAGAAGGGTCCGCTGGAGGCCATTGTCCGCTCGCTGCGGACCATGAACCTCAAGTCGCTGGAGGACCTGGACCTCAACACGCGTGGCCGCCTCATCACCACGCTCCTGCGCGTGCAGCGCCAGTCCAAGCCGGCCCTGCCGGAAGCGGGCGCGGAAGCCGCGTCGCCGGAAGCGGGCGCCACCACCGAAGCAGCGCCCCCGGAGGCTCCGGCCGCCGAGGCTGTTGCTCCGGCCGAGGGTGCCGAGCCGGCCGAGGGGGCCGAGCCGGCCGAAGGGAGCGCGCCCGCCGAGGCCGCCCCGTCGAAGCCGGCCGTGGACCCCGCGAAGGAGAAGTTCGACGGCTGGGTGGACGTGATGTCGCTGGTGGGCCGTGTCTGGCGCGCCGCGGGCGACGCGGACCGTTCCCAGGCGGCCTTCACGCTCAGCGGCCGTGAGCCGACGGCGGAGCCTTCGGCCCCGGCCCGTGAGGAGCGCGCCGAGCGTCCTCCTCGCGGTGACCGTCCGGAGCGCGGCGAGCGCCGGGACCGGGGTGAGCGCGGTGAGCGTCCTCCTCGTGGCGAGCGTCCGGAGCGCGGCGCGGCCGGTGAGCGGCGCGAGCGTCCTCCCCGGGCCGAGCGCCCCGAGCGTGGCGAGCGTCCTCAGCGCGGTGAGCGCCCCGAGCGCGCGCCGATGCCGGAGCTGACGGGCGACTGGAAGGAGCAGGCGACCCAGCTGGAAGGCATGGGCCGCACGCGCGACGCGGCGCGCCTGCACGAGCGCAACAACGGCTTCGCGGATGCCACCCGGCTGTTCGAGGCGGGCGGTGACCTGAAGAGCGCGCTGCGCACGGCGCTGTCCGGGCAGGACAACGACGCGGCCCGCCGCCTCGTGAGCACGCTGCCCGCGGAGCAGATTGGCCCCACGCTGGAGAAGGCTGGCGCGTACGAACTGCTCATGGAGCACTACGTCGCCAAGGCCGACTTCGAGAACGTCGCACGCCTCTACGAGCGCGCGCGGCAGTTCGATCAGGCGGGCCTCGCGTACGAGCGCGCGAACAAGCTGACCCTGGCGCGCAAGGCGTACGAGCGCGCCCGGGACCTGGTCGGCGCCAACCGCATCCGGGGCCTGGAGGTGAAGGCCCTGGTGGAGCGCGGCGACCGTCTGGGCGCGGCGACCCTGCTGGTGGCCGTGGGGCAGCGGCGCGAGGCGGTGGAGGTGCTGAGCCCCCTGCCTCCTCCGAAGGCGTTCCACTTCATGCAGCGGCTCACCCTGGAGGACGAGGCCAAGGAACTCGCGAAGCGCGAGCTGGCCCGCGCCGAACAGGAGCAGAAGCCCGCCGGCCGCGCCCGGTGGCTGGAGCTGCTGGGTGACATCGCCGCCGCCGCGGAGACGTGGACGCAGGCGGGCCGCAAGGACAAGGCGCTGCCCCTCTACGAGAAGCTCGGTGGGGAGCACCTGCCCCGCGCCGCGCAGCTCGCGGAGGAGCTGCAGCAGCGTGACAAGGCCGTCGCCCTGTACACGCAGCTCAACGACAGCGCCGGCGTGGAGCGCGCGAAGGCCCTCCCC
>NZ_RAWF01000048.1:0-42089 GCF_003612075.1 Corallococcus sp. CA041A | reverse complement strand
GGGAGGGGACAGGTCATGAGGTGGGATGAGATGGGCGAGTCGCCCGGATGGGACAGGTCGGTGGCGCGGGACGCGAGCGTGGACGGTGGGACGGCTCGCGGTGGGCGGGGCTCCGTCCTCGCGGTGGTGGCGGAGAAGCCCTCCGTGGCGCGCGACATCGCCCGGGTGCTCGGCGCCACCGAGCGCGGCGAGGGCTTCCTGCGCGGCAACGGCTACGTCGTGACGTGGGCCATTGGCCACCTGGTGGGCCTGGCCCAGCCCCATGAGATTCGCCCCGAGTGGAAGAAGTGGCACCGCTCGCAGCTGCCCATGCTGCCGGGGGACTGGCCGCTGGTGGTGTCGTCCTCCACGAAGGACCAGTTCGAGGTCGTCCGCCGCGTGATGAACGCGCCGGAGGTGTCCGCCGTGGTGTGCGCCACGGACGCCGGGCGCGAGGGCGAGCTCATCTTCCGCTACATCTACGACGCCGCCGCGTGCCGCAAGCCGGTGCGGCGGCTGTGGGTGTCGTCGCTCACCGAGCGCGCCATCCTCGACGGCTTCCAGCACCTCAAGGACGGCAAGGCCTACGCGCCGCTGGCCGCCGCCGCCATGGGGCGCAGCCGCGCGGACTGGCTCGTGGGCATGAATCTGTCGCGCCTCTACACGCTGGCGAGCGGGACCTACGGCAACATGCTGTCCGTGGGCCGCGTGCAGACGCCCACGCTGGCCATGGTGGTGGAGCGCGAGCTGGCCATCCGCGACTTCGTGCCCCGTGACTACCTGGAGGTCGTGGCCACCTTCTCGCCTCGCGGCAAGGGCTCGCCCGTGGGGGCCCGCTACCAGGGCACGTGGTTCCGCTCGGGGCCGGACGGCAAGCCGGTGATTCCGCCCGGCTACGACTCCGTGCGAGAGGCGCGCCGGTTGGACGCGGACGGCGTGGAGGCGGGCCGGGTCATCGACCGCGTGCGCAGCGGCAACGCGGTGGTGGAGTCGCTGGACGCGGAGACGAAGCGGATGCCTCCGCCGCTGCTCTACGACCTCACGGAGCTGCAGCGCCACGCGAACCGGCTCTACGGCTTCAGCGCGCAGCGCACGTTGGAGGTCGCGCAGGCGCTCTATGAGAAGCACAAGCTCCTGAGCTACCCGCGCACCGGGAGCCGGCACCTGTCGGAGACGGTGGCGGACACGCTGCCAGAGGTGGTGCGTGCCATCGCCTCGCCCTACCAGGAGGACCTGGCGCCGGGCACGGGCGAGCGCCCGCTGGGCAAGCGCTACGTGGATGACTCGAAGGTGACGGACCACCACGCCATCATCCCCACGCCCATGCCGGCGTCCGGCGTGCGGCTGTCTCCGGACGAGCAGCGCCTCTATGACCTGGTGTGCCGGCGGCTGCTCCAGGCGTGGCACGAGGACCACGTCTGGAAGGTGACCACGGTCATCACCGCGGTGACGTCGAAGGGGGACGCGGGGCCGGCGGTGGACCGCTTCCACAGCGCGGGCACGCAGGTGGAGAAGGTGGGCTGGAAGGTCCTGGACGTGGGGGGCGGGCAGAAGGCGCCGCGCCTCAAGCCGGAGGGCAAGAAGGGCGCGGACAAGGACAAGGAAGAGGAGCCGGACGACGAGCCGCAGGACCTGCCTTCGGGGCTCGCGCGCGGACAGGCGCAGACGGTGGAGGACGTGGAGGCGGTGAAGAAGCGCACGCGTCCGCCGCCGCGCTTCACGGAGGCGACGCTCCTGACGGCGATGGAGTCCGCGGGGCGCACGCTGGATGAGAAGGAGCTGGTGGACGCGATGCGCGACACGGGGCTGGGCACGCCCGCCACGCGCGCCGCGACCATCGAGCTGCTGCTCGAGCGCGAGTACCTGACCCGCGAGGGCAAGCGCCTGGTGGCCACGGAGAAGGGCATCCAGCTCATCGGGGTGGTGCACCCGGACGTGAAGTCCCCCGTGATGACGGGGCAGTGGGAAGCGTGGCTCCAGCGCATCGAGCGCGGGCAGGGCGCGCTGGATTCGTTCATGAGCGGCATCGAGGCGTATGTGCGGGAGGTCGTGGGCCAGGCGCCCACTTCGCTGCCGCCCACGCCGGTGGCTGGTCCGGGGTCTCGGAACGAAGCCTCGGCCGCGAGCGGGCGCTTTGAATCCACCCGTCCCCATCCCGCGCAGGCCCCTGCCGAGGAGCTCTTCCGCACCCGTGAGGCCGTGACCGCCACCGTCCGGACCGCGGCCCGCGCCAACACCGCGCGCAATGAGGTCGGTGCTGCGGATGCACGTCATGCAGCGGGCACCTCCGCCAGTGGTGGCTACGGCGGCGCGACCCACCTCGGTGACGCACGTCACGCGGGGGCATCCACCCACGGTGCCTCGCAGTTCGCGGCGGGCGCTCCGGCTCACGGTTTCCACGGCGGATCCGACGTCCACGCGGGAGCCACCGGGAGCACCCCTCCGGCCGCGTTTCCGCGCATGCAGGAGCGCCCTCCCACGATTCCCTCCGCGGAGGTGCGCACCGCCTTCGTGCAGGCCTCCTCCGAGGGCTTCGGCCGGGCCAAGCGCCAGCCTCAAACCGTGAACATGGGCAGCACCCGGCCGGAGCGCGTGCACCGCGCTCCCACGCCTCCGGACAAGCTGCGTGGACTCCTCAAGGAGGCCTTCGGCTTCAACGACTTCCGCCCGTACCAGGAAGAGGTCTGCCGCGCGGCCACGTCCGGCGAGGACCTGCTGCTGGTGATGCCCACGGGCGCGGGCAAGTCGCTCTGCTACCAGCTGCCGGGCCTGGCTCGCGCGGGCACCACCCTGGTCGTCAGCCCGCTCATCGCGCTGATGGAGGACCAGGTGCTGCGGCTCCAGTCGCTGGGCTTCGCCGCGGACCGCATCCACTCCGGCCGCGACCGGGCCACCTCCCGGCAGGTCTGCGCCGAGTACCTCGAAGGTCGCCTGGACTTCCTCTTCATCGCCCCGGAGCGCCTGGGCGTCCCCGGCTTCGTGGAGCTGCTGGCCCGCCGCACGCCCTCGCTCATCGCCATCGACGAGGCGCACTGCATCTCGCAGTGGGGCCACGACTTCCGTCCGGACTACCGGCTGCTGGGCTCGCGCCTGCCGCTCCTGCGCCCCGCTCCCGTGGTGGCGCTCACCGCCACCGCCACTCCGGACGTGCAGAAGGACATCGTCCAACAGCTGGGCCTGCGCGGCTCACGCGGCGGCGCCGCGCACACCTTCATCCACGGCTTCCGCCGCACCAACATCGCCATCGAGGTGCGAGAGCTCAACCCGGGTGCCCGCGGCGACGCCATCCTGTCCCTGCTCAAGAATCCGGAGCACCGGCCCGCCATCGTCTACGCGTCCACGCGCAAGCACGCGGAGCAGTACGCGGACCTGCTCGCGCACGACTTCCACTCCGCGCCGTACCACGCGGGCCTCCAGCCGTCCGAGCGCGACCGCATCCAGGCCGCGTTCCTCAAGGGACACCTGGAGGTCATCGTCGCCACGACGGCGTTCGGCATGGGCATCGACAAGGCGGACGTGCGCACCGTCATCCACGCGGCGCTGCCGGCCAGCCTGGAGGGCTACTACCAGGAGCTGGGACGCGCGGGCCGTGACGGCAAGAACTCGCGCGCGGTGCTGCTCCACGCCTTCGTGGACCGGCGCACCCACGAGTTCTTCCACCGCCGCGACTACCCGGACTCCTCCGTCCTGGAACGCATCTACCAGGCCACCTCCAACGAGTTCGAGCCCAAGGCCTCCATCCAGGCCCGCGTGCGCGGCGACCCGGAAATCTTCGACAAGGCCCTGGAACAGCTGTGGATCCACGGCGGCGTGGAGATGACCCCGGACGAGGACGTGCGGCGCGGCCGTGCGGGCTGGGCCGTGGCGTACATCGCGCAGCGCGAGCGCAAGCAGCTCCACCTGGAACAGATGGGCCGGTACGCGGAGGCGCATGACTGCCGCATGCGCCACCTGGTCGCGCACTTCGGCGACGTGCAGGACTCCGGCGCCGCCTGCGGCCTGTGCGACGTCTGCGCCCCCGAGTCCTGCGAGGTGGTCCGCTTCGAGGAGCCCTCCGCCCTGGAGGCCCACGCGCTGGGCCGCATCCTGGAGGCCCTCCACGCCCGCGACGGCCAGGCCACCGGACGGCTCCACCGGGAGCTCTTCGGAGAACAGCTCCACCGCCGCGACTTCGAACGGCTCGTGGGCGGACTGGTGCGCTCGGGGCTGGTGCGCCTGGACTCGGATTCGTTCGACAAGGACGGCCAGGTCATCCTCTTCCAGCGGCTGTCCCTCACGGACACCGGCCGCCGCGCCCGCGTCATCGCCCCCGGACAGGTCGTGCTGCCCCAGGCGCGCGAGGTGCCCTCCAAGAAGCGCAAGGGCCGCACGGCCGCTGGCGGCACGAAGCGCACGCCCCGCAAGCGCGCCGCCTCCACCGCGGCGGCCTCGCCCCGGGCACGCGGCAAGGGCCGCCGGGGCGCCTCGGAGGCCTGGGCCCCGCGCGGCGCCTCCCATGACGCGGACTTCAGCCAGGAGTCCCTCCCCGCGGATGCCCCTCCGGCCCGCGGCTGGAAGGCGCGCTCGACGCCGGACGCATCACCGAGCCTGGGGCCCCGGGCCTCCTGGAACGCGTCCCGCAACGCGCCTCCGGACTTCGAAGTGCCCCCGGCGTCCCCCGCCCTGGTGGCGACCCTCAAGGAGTGGCGCCTCACCGAGGCCCGCAAGCGCAAGGTGCCCGCCTTCCGCATCCTCACCGACCGCGTGCTGGACGCCATCGCCAGCGCCCGGCCCTCCAGCGGTGCGGAGCTGATGTCCATCCACGGCGTGGGCCCCACCCTCGCGGAGCGCTACGGTCCGCAGATCCTCTCGCTCGTGTCCCGCCGACGCTGACGGCAGGCGCGGATCCGCGTGTCCGCCGGTGGACAGGGGCGCGTGGATCCGCCCCTCCAGGGCAGCGTCGTGCCCCGGGATGGGCTGCCGGGGGACAGCGTGGATCCGCCGCGGGGCGTGCCGTCCGCCGCGAACCGCCTGACAAGGGAAAGCCCTTTCCTGGGCCGCAGGCGCGGAGGGCTACCAGCCAGGCGTGAAGCTTGTTTCCCAAGCTTGTAGGCAAAAGTCCGGGTGCCACCTTCTCGTCCACACGCGCATTGGGAGCGGCGTGAGGGGTTCAAGGGGGCGCGCAATGGAGCTGGGTTTCGAGACGATTGGCAACGCCACACTCATCTGTCACGACAACGGGCCGGTGCTGGTGACGGACCCGTGGACGGACGGAGACGCGTACTTCGGCAGCTGGACGCTGTCCCACGAGATTCCCGAAGAGCAGCGCCAGTCCATCCTGGACTGCCCCTACGTGTGGCTGTCGCACGGCCACCCGGACCACCTGAGCATGGCCTCGCTGGAGAAGCTGCGCGAGCGCACGCTGCTCCTCCCCAACCACGTGGGCGGCCGCATCCGCGACGACCTGCGCGAGGCGGGCTTCAAGGTCCAGGTGCTTCAGGACCGTGAATGGACGCGCCTGTCCCCGCGCATCCGCGTGCTGTGCATCCCGGACGTGAACCAGGACGCGGTGCTGCTGGTGGAGGTGGGCGGCCGGCTCATCGTCAACCTCAACGACTCCGGTGACCGCGGCCAGGGCCGCTTCGTGCGCCGGGTCATCAAGGAGTACAGCGAGACGTACCTGCTGGCCCTGTCCGGCTACGGCGACGCGGACATGATGAACTTCTTCACCGAGGACGGGCGGCGCATCCTCCCGTACGCGGCGGCGAAGACGCCCGTGGGACAAACCATCGCGCGCATGGCGGAGACGTACGGCGCCCGCTACTTCGTCCCCTTCAGCTCCATGCACAAGTACCAGCGCTCCGACAGCGTCTGGTGCTCCGAGTACACCACCACGCTGCCGGACTACGCGCGGGGCTTCGCCTCCAACTCCTGCGAGATGCTCCCGGCCTTCCTGCGCCACGACTTCACCAACGACTCCTCCGTCTCCATCAACCCGAGGGAGCGCGCCATCAAGCCGGTGGACTCCAGGGAGTTCGGGGACGACTGGAGCGAGCGCCTGGAAGCGGACGAGGTGAAGCAGCTGGAGCAGTACTTCCGTGCCGTCGAGCACCTGGGCACGGTGATGGACTT
The DNA here is from genome assembly GCF_003612075.1 of Corallococcus sp. CA041A. NCBI lineage: Bacteria > Pseudomonadati > Myxococcota > Myxococcia > Myxococcales > Myxococcaceae > Corallococcus > Corallococcus sp. CA041A. The sequence goes on along the minus strand of NZ_RAWF01000048.1, from coordinate 35,999 downwards.
CCTGCGCTTCCGCGTGGGCGGCCAGGAGCACGTCATCGAGTTCAACAAGCGCCGCTTCCACAAGGGCATCACCTTCGAGGCCCCCCGCAACTCGCTGATGACCGCCGTGAAGTACCAGGTGTTCGACGACCTGCTCATCGGCAACTTCATGAAGACCACCGTGCACGGCGGCTTCGGCAAGGGCAGCCTCTACCCGGACTTCAGCCCCTTCGTGGCCAAGTACGCGGACAACGGCAAGGCCCGCACGGAGGCCGAGCTGCGCAACTACTTCAACGAGTACCGGAGCCGAGACATGGTGGGCTACCTGCGCCACCAGCTGGATGCCCACTGCGTGCGCCCCCTCCAGATTCAGTCCGCGGAGCTCCTGCGCGCCCTGCTGCCCCCAGGCTCCAACACCTTCCGCATGGCCAAGGAGACCTACTGGAAGATGCGCCGCGCCATCCTCTAGGGATTCCCTGGAAACCCCCTGGCAGGCCTGACCGGAATCAGGACACCTTGCTGTCTCTTTCTCAGACAGTAAGAGGTTGCCCGGAAAATCATAGTCTTTCAGGGGACTTGGGTTTGTAAACGTCACGTGAAGTGACGGTTGACGTGGGGAGGGCTGGAGCGGGGGCGCTCCAGCTATCCCCGCGTTTCCTGTTTTTCTCCTGGGGAGCGCCGTTGGCCCGACAGTTGCTCAATGGCCCGGCGCGCGGCGGACCGCGCCTGGCGGGAAGGCCAGGTGGTGGCCGCGCATCCCTCGAAGCACACAGGAAGAGTTCCCATGCTCAAGTTCCGCTCTGTTGCGATGCTGGCCGGCGTCTCGCTGATGCTCGGTGCGTGCGGTGGTCCCGAGTCCGCGCAGGAGTCCGAGGTCAAGCCCACGTGGGAGGAGTTCAAGGCCCAGGCGTACCGTGAGCCGTGGGAGGGCGGAAAGTACATCGTCAACGGTGACGAGGCGCTGGAGTCCGAGGAGGAGCTGCAGGCCTACTTCCACAACATCGTCGAGCAGCAGCTGGGCAAGTCGCAGGACGGCCTGGCCGTGTACTACATCGGCGGCGACATCAAGTGGAACGCCACCCAGAAGCTGAACCTCACCTACTGCATCAGCAACAACTTCGGCACGAACAAGTCGAAGATGGTGACGGCGATGGCGAACGCGACGGCGGCCTGGCAGGCCACGGCGAACGTGAAGTTCGTCTACCTGTCTCAGTACGACGCGTCCTGCACCGCGTCCCAGGCGGGCGTGCTGTTCGACATCCGTCCGGTGTCGGGCCAGTCCTACGTGGCGCGCGCGTTCTTCCCGAACTCCGCCCGCTCTGGCCGCAACGTGCTGGTGGACAGCAGCGCGTTCGGCAACCTGTCGCCCTGGACGCTGACGGGCATCCTGCGCCACGAGCTGGGCCACACGCTGGGCTTCCGCCACGAGCACACCCGCTCCACGGCGAGCGGCTGCTACGAGGACAGCCAGTGGCGCGCGCTGACCTCCACCTACGACCGCTCCTCCGTCATGCACTACCCGCAGTGCAACGGCACCCAGACGGGCGACCTCGTGCTGACGACCCTGGACAAGCAGGGCGCCCGCGCGCTGTACCCGTGATTCAAGCGTCACGCTTGTGAGGGGGCAGGGGCCGGTGGGAGCGTCTTCGCGACGCGCCCGTCGGCCTCGTGCCGTTTCGGGCGCTAGAAGCGGGCGGAGGCCTCATCGGCCTCGGTGGCGCGCTCGAAGAAGACGAGCGTCTTGCCGCCGCGCTCGCCAATCTCCAGGCACTCCAGCGCGCCCGACTCTCCGTCCAGCTCCGCGTAGAGGTGGTCCGGTTCGAGGATGCGGTGGGTGATGCGCCCGTCCTCGCGGCCCACGATGATCTGCACCGCGCCCGCGTCGCTTCCCTTCCGCTCCAGGGAGATGTCCACCAGGGGCAGGCGGTCGGCGAGGGGTTGGTCGCCGGTCTCCGCGTCGATGGACTCCACGCGCACCCACTGGGTGGCGTCCTGCCTGCTGATGCCGGCGAGGTAGCTCTCCCACTGCTCCCGGGGAATTTCCTGGTTGATGTGTGCCATGGGTCCGCCTCCGCGCGGCTGTCGTGTGCCTCAACCGTAAGGCGTCTGACTCGCGGGTGAAGGACGGGCCCGGCTGAACGACGCTCCGGGGACCCCGCGGACCGGGCCCCGGCGCGTTGGCTGCTCCCGCCTTCAGCCGCGCACGGCGTGCACGGCGTCGTCCTTCAACACCAGGCGCACGGTGGCGGCCTTGCCATGGCCGAAGTGCTCGTAGGCGGCCTGCTCCAGCACGGGGGCCAGGGTGGTGCGCAGACCGCGAGCGCCTGTTTCACGCTTGAGGGCGCGGGCGACAATCCACTCGCGCACGGCGGGGTCCACGGTGAGCTCCAGGCCCTCGTGGGCGAACTCGCGCTCCCAGGTGCGCAGCACATTGTTCTGGAGGATGTCCCCCAGCGTGGCCGCGTCCAGCGGGTTGAAGGACACCAGCCGGTTGAAGCGGCCAATCAGCTCCGGGATGAAGCCGTAGCGGGAGAACGCGGTGGTGTTCTCCAGGTGCTCTTCCGTGATGCGCGTGGCGATGGACTCCAGGTCCTTCTGGCCACCCTTGCCGGGCTCGCGGCCGAAGCCCACGCGCTCCACGTGGTTCATGGTCGCCGCCGTGCCCCGGAAGCCGCTGAAGGCACCGCAGGCGATGAAGGTGATGCAGCCCATGTCCAGGGATTCGGAGCGGATCCGGCTGGTGAAGCCGAAGTCCGGCGGGAAGGTGGCCTGCGCCGCGGAGAGCAGGTGCAGCAGGCTGCGCTGCACGCCAAAGCCGCTCACGTCCTTGGTGGTCTGCTGGCCGGAGAAGCGGCTGTCGGAGCGGCTGGTGGCGAGCTTGTCGAACTCGTCCATGCAGATGACGCCGCAGGCGGCCCACGACGCGTCGCGCTCCGCGGCTTCGTAGAGGCGGGACAGCAGGGTGCTGACGTCGTCACCCACGTAGCCCGTTTCGGAGAACTGGGTGGCGTCCGCGAGCACGGTGGGCACGCCCAGAATCTCCCGGAACATCAGCTCCACGAGGAACGTCTTGCCGGAGCCGGTGGGGCCCAGGAAGAGGGCGTTCTCGCGGGTGCCGGGCTCGGGCTCCAGTCCCTCCAGGTACAGCCGGCGGATGCGGCGCAGGTGGCGGTAGGCGAGCACGGAGGCGGCGCGGCGGGCCTCGGGCTGGCCCCGGTAACCCAGGTCGCCCAGGCGCGCGTCGATTTCCTGGGGCGACAGCACCTCCAGCGCGGCCACGCGCTCCTGGATGGGCGGGCCTTCGGGGAAGGCGGAGGGTTCGACGCCGGAACGGGGAGACATCGCGGTGGACTCCAGGAGTGGCGGGCTCGGCGGCGCCCATCATCCGGGACGTGCCCGGGCGCCACAAGCCATCCTCCCTGTGCGGAGGGCGTGCGCTCCTCCGTCCGCCGGTCCGCACTCGTGGGCCCGGAGAGGTCGGCCCGTGAACAGCGGTGGGCCTTGAGGGCGAGGGGTGCTCCCCGGGCCCGCGTTCGCGCATTAACAGGGACGCGACATGGCTCAATCGATTGAAGCACGGTCGCGGGCGCCCCGGCTGGGTGCGTGGGTGGAGGGTCCCTCGGTGCGCTGGCGCGTCTGGGCGCCCGGCCACAAGGGCGTGGACGTCGTCCTCTACGACGCGGAGGAGCGCGTCCTGCGCAAGGTGCCGCTCACCGCCGAGGCGGACGGCTGCTTCGGCGGCGCGCTGCCAGACCTGGCCGAGGGCGCGCGCTACAAGCTCAGCGTGGACGGCGGAGACCCCTTCCCCGACCCGTGGTCCCGCTCGCAGCCGAAGGGCGTGCACGGCCCGTCGGAGGTGGTGGGCTCCGACCACGGCTGGACGGACTCGCACTGGAAGGGACCGGATCCGCGGGCCCTGGTCATCTACGAAGTGCACGTGGGCACCGCCACGCCGGAGGGCACCTTCGAGGCGTTCATTCCGAAGCTCGCCCACCTGCGCGAGCTGGGCGTCAACACGCTGGAGCTGTTGCCGGTGGCCAGCTTCCCGGGGGCCCGCAACTGGGGCTACGACGGTGTGGACCTCTTCGCGCCGCAGGCCACGTACGGAGGGCCGAAGGGGCTGCGCAAGCTCATCGACGCGGCGCACGCGCACGGGCTCGCGGTGCTCATCGACGCCGTCTACAACCACTTCGGACCGGACGGGAACTACCTGCGCGCGTACTCGCCGCACTACTTCACCGGCAAGCACCACACGCCCTGGGGCGACGCGGTGAACTACGACAGCGAGGGCAGCCGCTTCGTGCGCTCGCTGGTGCTCTCCAACGTGGAGATGTGGATCCGCGACTACCACGCGGACGGCCTGCGCCTGGACGCCGCGCACGCCTTGGTGGATGAAGGCCAGCCGCACCTGCTCACCGAAATCACCGAGCGCGCCCACGCCTCCGCCTCCGGCCGCCGCGTGGTCGTCATCGCCGAGGACGAGCGCAACGAACGCAAGCTCGTCACGCCCGCGCCGGAGGGCGGCTACGGCCTGGATGGCGTCTGGGCGGATGACCTGCACCACCAGCTGCGGCGCGCCTTCGCGGGCGACCACGAGGGCTACTACCAGGACTACACGGGCAGCGCGGAGGACCTGGCCGCGACGCTGCGGCAGGGCTGGTTCTACACGGGCCAGAAGTCGAAGAACCTGGGCCACGCGCGCGGCACGGACCCGAAGGGGCTGGGGCCGTGGCACTTCGTCCACTGCATCCAGAACCATGATCAGGTGGGCAACCGGCCCTTCGGCAACCGCCTGTCGGAGGACGTGTCCCCGGCCGCCTACCGCGCCATGAGCACGCTGCTCCTGATGTCGCCCTTCACGCCGCTGCTCTTCATGGGCCAGGAGTGGAACGCGCGCACGCCGTTCCTCTACTTCACGGACCACAACGCGGAGCTGGGCAAGCTCGTCACGGAAGGGCGCCGCAAGGAGTTCGCCGGCTTCTCTCGCTTCAAGGGCGAGCAGGTGCCGGACCCGCAGGACCGCGACACCTTCACCCGCTCCACGCTGGACTGGGGCGAACTGGACGGGGCGGAGGCCGCGGGCGTGCACACGCTCTACAAGGAGCTCTTGCGCCTGCGCGCCACGGAGCCCGTGCTCACCAGCCGTCAGGGCACGCACGACGCCCGCGCGCTGGGACCGGACGCGTTCGTGCTGGAGCGGCGCGCGGAAGGGGACACGTTCCTCATCTTCGTGAACCTGCGGGGCTCGCTGGTGCACACGCTGCCCACGCACGCGAGCGCGGGCATCGTCGCGTGGAGTGAGAACCCGCGCTACGGCGGCACCGTGGAGGCGTCTCCGCTCACCGGCAACGTCGTGCGCCTGGAAGGCCCCTCCGCGGCGGTGGTGAGGCTGCGCGAGTAGCCCGCACGCAAAGACAGACACGGTTTCACGCGCGGCCCGTCTCCCGGAAGCAGGGGGGCGGGCCGCCGCTTCTTCCCTCCGTGAAACAGGCAACGACAAGGAATGCCCTCGGAGCCAGGCCGGTACTCGGCCGCCAGGAGGAAGCACCTTGTCTCAATCTCATCCATCACCGTGGAAGCGGCACCTCACCACCACGAGCGCGCTCCTGCTGCTCGGGTCCGCGGCACCGGCGCTCGCCGCGTCGGGCTTCACCGCCGTCACCGCCAGTGGGAATGACGGCAACCCGCCGTCCGCCACCGTCGACGGCAACCTCACCACGCGCTGGTCCAGCGACGGCGTGGGGCAGTGGCTCCGGGGCGACCTGGGCAGCGTGAAGTCGCTGTCCGCGGTGGACATCGCCTGGCACCGGGGCAACGAGCGGACCAACACGTTCGTCCTCGCCACGTCCACGGACGGCACCACCTGGTCCACGGCTGTGTCCACGAAGTCGTCCGGCACCACCGCGAACTTCGAGCGCTACAGCTTCACCGCGCGCAACGCCCGCTACGTGCGCGTCACCGTCAATGGCAACTCCGTCAACACCTGGGCCAGCATCGCGGAGTGGGCCGCCATCACCAGCGCCGCCACGCCCACGGCGGGCCAGGACCGCTTCGGCGTCACCATGCTCTACCCCTCGAAGTCCGGGGGCGAAGCGTGGACGCTGGCGGACAACGCGCTGGCGGACGCGCGCTTCGACCCGCAGGACACGATTACGCGCAACAGCGACGGCTCCTGGAAGATGAAGGACAAGCAGGTGCGGATGAGCGTCTTCACGTCCACGGGCTACGACGACCGGAGGATTCCCACCTACGACCGGGACGTGCTGGCGAGCCGCGGCTACATGCAGGCGCCGAACGACTGGAAGAACATCGAGATGACCGGCTTCGTGAAGGTCAACGCCGTGGCCGACGTGAAGGACAACTTCGCGTGGTACGCGCGCGGCGGGAAGCACAACGACAAGTACTCCGGCTGCGAGGGCAGCAGCTACAAGGCGGGCCTGCACTACGACGGCCGCGCCCGCTGGGAGAAGGAGACCTGGCACGTCTCCTACGAGCAGACGCCCTACGTCACCGCCACCTCGGCGCTCAAGGGCCGCTGGGTGGGCTTCAAGGCCGTCATGCGCAACGTCACCGTCAGCGGCCAGACGGCGGTGAAGCTGGAGCTGTACGTCAACGAGAACGCGGACAAGGTGACGTGGAAGAAGGCCTACGACACCACGGACGCCGGCAGGTGGGGCGGCGACGCCCAGCACTGCGGCGGCGCCGTGCCCGCCGCGCCCATTACCTGGGGTGGCCCCATCGCGGTGTTCCGCTGGGACAACGCCACGGACGTGGACTTCAAGTGGCTGAGCGTCCGCGAAATCCAGCCCTGAACCCTGCGTGAAGTTGGACCCGCACGCGGCCTGACGCAGGACGGCAGGCCGCGTGTCGGGCGGGCGGGGAGGTTCAGAACGGGGGCCTCCGCCACTCGGGAGGCGGGGCTTTCCATCGACAGGGGGCGCCGGGGTGGGCAGCATGGCGCCGCCATGAACGTCGACCAAGCCCTCGCCTCGTCCGAGCGCATCTGGGAGCAGGAAATCGTCCCGGCGCTGGAGCGCTACATCCGCATTCCCAACAAGTCGCCTGCCTTCGACCCGGACTGGGTGAAGTCCGGCCACATGGAGCAGGCCGTCCAGCTCATCGCGGACTGGTGCCGCGCGCAGGCCACGCACCTGCCGGGCCTGACGGTGGAGGTGGTGCGGCTGAAGACGGCGGACGGCAAGGACCGCACGCCGGTCATCTACATGGAGGTGCCGGGCACGCGCGGTGACGACACCGTGCTGCTGTACGGACACCTGGACAAGCAGCCGGAGATGACCGGCTGGCGTGAAGGCCTGACGCCGTGGACCCCCGTGCGCGAGGGCGACAAGCTCTACGGGCGCGGCGGCGCGGATGACGGCTACTCCGCGTTCGCGTCGCTGTCCGCGCTGCGGCTGCTCAAGGAGCAGGGCGTGCCGCACGCGCGCTGCGCCATCGTCATCGAGGCGTGCGAGGAGAGCGGCAGCTACGACCTGCCCGCGTACATCGAGGCGCTGGCGCCGCGCATCGGCAAGCCGTCGCTGGTGGTGTGCCTGGACTCGGGCTGCGCGAACTATGAGCAGCTGTGGATGACCACCAGCCTGCGCGGCATGATCGCCGGCAACCTGCGCGTGGACATCCTCACGGAGGGCGTGCACTCCGGTGACGCGACGGGCGTGGTGGCGTCTTCCATGCGCATCATGCGGATGCTGCTGTCGCGCGTGGAGGACGAGGCCACGGGCCACATCAAGGTGCAGGCCCTGCACACGGAGATTCCGGAGGGCCGGCGCCAGCAGGCGAAGGCCGCGGCCCAGACGATGGGCGACGAGCTGTTCTCGAAGTTCCCCTGGGTGGAGGGCGCGAACCCGGTGACGACGGACGGCGAGGAGCTGGTGCTCAACCGCACCTGGCGTCCGGCGCTGGCGCTGACGGGCGTGGAGGGCGTGCCGGGCCTGGCGAGCGCGGGCAACGTGCTGCGCCCCTTCACGACGTGGAAGCTGTCCATGCGCATCCCGCCGCGCGTGGACCCGAAGGCGGCCGCGAAGGCGCTGAAGGAGACGCTGGAGAAGGATCCGCCGTACGGCGCGAAGGTGTCGTTCGACGGGGACAAGGCGTCGGTGGGCTGGGACGCGCCGCCGCTGGCCAGCTGGCTGTCGAACGCGGTGGAGAACGCGTCCAAGGCGTGCTTCGGCAAGCCCGCGATGGCGATGGGCGAGGGTGGCACCATCCCGTTCATGGGCATGCTGGGCGAGCGCTTCCCGGAGGCGCAGTTCCTCATCACGGGCTTGCTGGGGCCGGGCAGCAACGCGCACGGGCCCAATGAGTTCCTGCACATCCCCACGGGCAAGAAGCTGACCGCCGCGGTGGCGAGCGTCGTCGCGGACCACTTCAAGCGGTAGTGCCTCACCGGAAGGACGGGGCCGCATGCGCCCCGTCCTTCTCCCAGCCTGGCCTTCCGGAGCGCCCCATGCCGAGCAAGCCCCGCCGCACCGGCCACGTCCGTTCGCAGCCCCTCATCGCGGTGCGCGACGTGGAGGCGAGCAGCCGGTGGTACCAGGAGGTGCTCGGCTGTGAGAGCGGGCACGGCGGGCCCGAGTACGAGATGCTGCTGAACAACGGCGAGCTCGTGCTCCAGCTCCACGCGTGGGACCTGGATGAGCACGCGAGCCTGATGGGGCCTGACTCGGCGCCGCGAGGCCACGGCGTGCTGCTGTGGTTCGAGACCACGGACTTCGACGCGTGCGTGGACGCGGCGCGGGCGCTGAAGGTGGAGTGGGTGGAAGAGCCGCACGTGAACCCGAACTCGCGCCGCTGGGAGTTCTGGACGAAGGACCCGGACGGCTACGTCGTCGTCGTGGCCGCGGAGTCGCGAGCGAAGCGCTCCTGACGCGCCTCACCCGGGCAGTGCATGTCCGCCGGACCGGCGGCACGAAGAAGCGCCTCAGCGCCCCGTCTTGATGCCCAGCGACGACGTGGACGGCGGCTTCTTCGGCGGGGTCGACGGCCGTGCCGCCCGCTTCTGGAGCGCCACCGCCACCCCGGGCGCGTCCGCCGCGGACATGTGCCGCGTCACCGGCTCGTAGCCGTTGAGCGCGAGCGTCACCGCCACCGACGGCTCCCCGGGCACCAGCGGCAGCGCCACCGGCGTGATGCCGCGCTCCTCGCCCGCGATCTGCACCGTGGCGCCGGGCGGCTCGCTCGTCACCATCAGGCGCACCGGCTGGGGCGCGGTGTTCTCCGGCGGCGTGGTGCGCGTGGGCGTCTCCGGCGTGCGGCCCTGCACCTCATCCGGGGGCCGCGTGGCAACGACCGGGGGCGGCGTCACCGTCTCGGAGTTGCCGCGCACCAGCACCACCGCCGCGCCGCCCACCACCAGCGCCACACCGCCCACCACGAGGGGCAGCCAGGCGCGCCGCTTCGGAGCCTCCGGCGGCATCAGGGCCGCGGTGTTCCGCGTCTTCTCCGGCTCCACGCGCGTGGGCGGACGGGACGGCGGCCCCACCAGCTTCGACGCGCGCGACGCGGCCTGTCCTCGCGCACCCGACGTGGGCATCCCGTCCCGCGACGAGTTGGACTGCGCGTCCAGGTCCACGTCCTCGGCCAGCTGATCCAACTTCGCCGGGTCCGCTTCCGTGGTGATGCGGTCCGCGTACAGCTCCCGCAGGTACGCGGCCAGGTGCGCGCTGCTGGACGGCAGCCGCAGGTTGAGCGTCCAGTCCTCCAACGCCAGGCGGAACGCGGCGCAGTCCGCGTAGCGGCCCTCCGGCGTGGGCGCCAGGGCCTTGAGGACGATCTCATCCAGGCCCGGCGGCAGCTTGGGGTTGAGCTGCGACGGCGGAGGCACCTGGCAGTCGCGCACCAGCCGCAGCGTCATCAGGTCCGTGTCGCCCTTGAACAGGCGCTTGCCGGTGAGCAGCTCCCACATCACGACACCGAGCGCGAACTGGTCGCTCCGGCCGTCCACCGCCATCCCGTTGGCCTGCTCCGGCGACATGTACGGGTACTTGCCCTTGAGCACGCCCGTCGCCGTCTGCTGACCGCTGGTGGCCGCCTTCGCCACGCCGAAGTCGATGACCTTCACGCCGCCGTCGAACCCGACGAGCACGTTCTGCGGAGACACGTCGCGGTGCACCAGCATCAGCGGCTGGCCGTGCCCGTCCCGCGCACCGTGCGCGTAGGACAGCCCCGCCGCCGCGTCCGCGATGATGCGCACCACCAGGCCCACCGGCAGCGGGCGCTCCTGCTTGCGCGCGAAGCGATCCAACCGGCGCACGTCCTCGCCCTGCACGTACTCCATGGCCAGGCAGTGCCGGCCCTCAATCTCCGAGAGGTCGAGGATGGTGATGAGGTTCGGGTGTGACAGGCGCGCCACCAGCCGCGCCTCGTCCAGGAACATCTCCAGGAACTCTTCGTCCTCGGCGAGGTGGGGAAGGATGAGCTTGAGGACGACCAGTCGCTCGAACCCTGTCCCGTGCTCCCGGGCGAGGAACACCTGTCCCATTCCGCCCGACGCGATTTTTCGAAGCAGCTCGTATTTCCCGAAACCGACCGCCATGGGTGTCCGGGAGGATACCGCGTTTTCTCACCGGGCGGGAAACAGCCGACTTCCAAAATGACCGGGGTTCTGTCCGGCAGGGAGGGGCCCGCCTTCCTACCCGTTGAGGAGGCAGGCGGGCTACTGACGCCTAGGCCTTCATCTTGTAGCCGGAGCGCAGCACCGCGTATGTGACGCCCGTCGCGACCGCCGCGGTGAGGGCGAGGATGGCCCCACCCACGAGCGGCGAGAACAGGCTGCTGCCGAGCATGCCGTAGCGCAGCCCCTCCACCATGTAGACCATGGGGTTGAAGAGGCTGATGTGGTTCCACGGCGAGGGCAGCTCGCGCACCGAGTAGAAGACGCCGCCCAGGAACGTGAGCGGCAGCATCACGAAGGTGGGGAAGAAGTTGATCTGCTCGAACTTCTCCGCCCACACGGCGGCCAGCATGCCCAGCACGCTGAACACGTAGCTGGACAGCATGAGGAAGTAGAGCGTCGCCAGCGGGTGCTCCAGGCTGAAGCCGGAGAACACCGCCGCGACAATCCACGTGAGCAGGCCCACCACCAGGCCGCGCACCATGGCGCCACCGATGAAGCCCACCATCAATTCACCGGGCCCCAGCGGCGCCACCAGCAGGTCCACCACCGTGCCTTGAATCTTGGTGATGAACAGCGACGAGGAGCTGTTGAGGAACGCGTTGTTCGCGATGCCCAGGAACACGAGGCCCGGCACGATGAAGTGCAGGTACGGCTGGCCCTCCACCTCGTGGACGCGGCCGGAAATCGAGTAGCCGAAGACGATGAAGTACAGCGTGGTGCTGATGAGGGGCGACAGGATGGTCTGGCCCGGCACGCGCATGAAGCGCCGGACCTCCTTCGCGAACAGCGTCTGCATCCCGAGGACGTTCATGGGGTGTTTTTCGAAGGAGCGGGGGTTCAGGCGGCCTGCGAGGGGCGGCCACGGAGGATTTCGATGAGTACGTCTTCCAGGCGCGACCGCCGCGTCTCCACTTCCGAGATGGGCAGCCCATCCGCGTAGAGCGAGCGGAGCAGCTCACCGGAGGGCGCGCAGTTGTCGCGCTCCACGTAGGTGAGCGTGCGGCCGTCGGTGGACAGGCTCGCGGCGAAGCGCGCGCCCGCGGCGGGCATGGCGGCCTGCGGGTCGGCGAAGGTGACGACCAGGCGCTTCTCTCCGAAGCGGCGCAGGAGCGAGGACTTGTCCTCGGTCATGAGGAGGCGGCCCTCGTTGATGATGCCCACGCGGTCCGCCAGCTCCTCGGCCTCTTCCAGGTAGTGCGTGGTGAGGACGATGGTGGTGCCTTCGCTGGCGATCTTCTTCACGTACGTCCACAGGTCGCGGCGCAGCTCCACGTCCACGCCCGCGGTGGGCTCGTCCAGGAACACGAGCTTGGGCTTGTGGACCAGGGCCTTGGCGATGAGCAGCCGGCGCTTCATGCCGCCGGACAGGGCGCGCGTGAGGGAGTCCTTCTTGGCCTGGAGGTTCAAGGCGGTGAGGACCTCGTCGATGCGCGCGTCGTCGCGGGGCTGGCCGTAGTAGCCCTGCTGGATGCGCAGGGACTCCGCGACGGAGAAGAACGGGTCGAAGTTGATCTCCTGCGGGACCAGGCCGACCTGGTAGCGGGGCCCGGTGGGGTCCACGTCCAGGTCCTTGCCGAAGACCTTCATGGTGCCAGCGGACTTCCTCACCAGGCCGCACACGCTGCCGATGAGGGTCGTCTTTCCGGCGCCGTTGGGGCCCAGGAGGGCGAAGATTTCACCGGGGCGGATGGTGAGGTCCACGGCGTGAAGGGCAGTGAACTTTCCGTAGGCCTTGGAGAGGCCCTTGAGCTCCAGGGCGGGGGGCGTCGGCTCTGACATGGGGCGCTTCCTCTAACACCTTCGAATTGGGTTCGCTGGTCAGCGAGCAGGCGTTTTCGCTCCTGGACGCGTGACGCGCCCCGTCCAACCGGACACTGCGCTGACGCAGGCGCCTTGAGCCGGATGGGGCTCCCTGCTATCCGCTGGCCCCGCTCACCGTTTCGGCGAATCCCAGGAGGCCTTCCGCCATGGCCCAGAATTTCATCTTCACGATGCAAGACCTGCGCAAGGTCAAGAACGGCAAGGACATCCTCAAGGGCATCTACCTGTCCTTCTTCCCGGGCGCGAAGATTGGCGTGATTGGCCCCAACGGCTCCGGCAAGTCCACGCTCCTGCGCATCATGGCGGGGGTGGACACGGAGTTCTTCGGCATCGCGAAGCCGGACCCCACGGTGAAGGTGGGCTACCTGGCGCAGGAGCCGCAGCTCGACACGAAGCTGGACGTGAAGGGGAACGTGGAGCTGGGTCTGAAGGAGATCCGCCAGGCGTTGGACCGCTTCAATGAGGTGAGCGCGAAGTTCGCGGAGCCCATGGATGACGCGGCGATGGAGAAGCTGCTCGCCGAGCAGGGCAAGCTGCAGGACTTCATCGACTCCACGAACGGCTGGGAGCTGGACCGCACGCTGGAGATGGCGATGGACGCCCTGCGGCTGCCTCCGGGTGACGCGGACGTGACGAAGCTGTCCGGCGGTGAGAAGCGCCGCGTGGCGCTCTGCCGCATCCTGCTGGAGAAGCCGGACCTGCTGCTGTTGGACGAGCCCACCAACCACCTGGACGCGGAGAGCGTGGCGTGGCTGGAGCAGGCGCTGAAGGCCTACACGGGGACCATCGTGTGCATCACGCACGACCGGTACTTCCTGGACAACGTGGCGGAGTGGATCCTGGAGCTGGACCGCGGCGAGGGAGTGCCCTGGAAGGGGAACTACTCCAGCTGGCTGGACCAGAAGCAGAAGCGGTTGGAGTTGGAGGAGAAGTCGGAGAGCCACCGTCAGAAGACGCTCAAGCGCGAGCTGGAGTGGGTGCGGGCGTCTCCGAAGGCGCGTCAGGCGAAGAGCAAGGCGCGCATCGCCGCGTACGAGGAGCTGTTCAACCAGTCGCAGCAGAAGCGGGACGTGACGGGCGAGGTGATGATTCCGCCGGGTCCGCCGCTGGGTGGGTTGGTGGTGGAGGCGAAGGGCCTGCGCAAGGCGTACGGCGACCGGCTGCTCATCGACGAGCTGAACTTCAAGCTGCCGCCGGGCGGCATCGTGGGCGTGATTGGCCCGAACGGCGCGGGCAAGACGACGCTGTTCCGGATGATGACGGGCACGGAGAAGCCGGACGCGGGCGAGCTGCGGATTGGCGAGTCGGTGGTGATGGCCTACGTGGACCAGAGCCGCGACTCGCTGGACGGTGAGCAGTCGGTGTTCCAGGAGGTGAGCGGGGGGTTGGACCTCATCGACCTGGGCAAGGCGGGCACGGTGCCCAGCCGCGCGTACCTGTCGGGCTTCGCGTTCAAGGGCACGGATCAGCAGAAGCGGGTGAAGGACCTGTCCGGCGGCGAGCGCAACCGGCTGCACCTGGCGAAGATGCTCAAAGCCGGCGGCAACCTGCTGCTGTTGGACGAGCCCACGAACGACCTGGACGTGGAGACGCTGCGCAGCCTGGAGGACGCGCTCTTGAGCTTCGCGGGCTGCGCGGTGGTCATCAGCCACGACCGCTGGTTCCTGGACCGCATCGTCACGCACATCCTGGCGTTCGAAGGCGACAGCAAGGCCTTCTTCTTCGAGGGCAACTTCGAGGACTACGAAGCGGACAAGAAGAAGCGCCTGGGCCCGGACGCGCTGGAGCCGCACCGGATCCGGTACCGCCCGCTGACGAAGGGCTGAGATTTGTCGGTGCTGTGCTCCGCCCTGTGAGTGATTCCGGGGCGGAGGTGTCGTCGGGAGGAGGGTGCACGCGTGATCGAGAAGGTGCAGTTCCGCAACTTCAAGGCGTACCGTTCACTCGATCTGGACCTGGAGCCCTTCACCGTGCTGGTGGGGCCGAATGCCTCGGGCAAGACGACGCTGCTGGAGGGGCTGCGTATTTTGCCTCTCCTTGCTGACCTCAATACTCCGTCTGCGAAGGCCGGACTTATTCCAACGGATTTTCGTTCGTTTGGTTCAAGTCAGCCAACTGAATTGCGCTTCCATGCCCGACGGGGAGGGAGTGTAACTGTCAGAGGGGAGGGGCCACAAAAAGAGGTGCTTGTTTTTGCCGATGCCACATTCAGCGAAGCAACCATTCAGGAGAGCAAACGGACCAGTGCCAGGTTGCATGAGTTCTTGAGCACTGCTGCTCTATTGCGCTTCGAGTCGAGGAGTCTGGCGGATGCCTCGTATAGCGAAGAGCAGGTGCCAACAGTCGCAAGTGACGGCAAGGGACTTGCCTCTGCGATTGCGTTTCTCAAGCTAAGCCATGAGGACTTGTTCGAAGAGATCGAATCGGCCTTGAAGCAGATAGTGCCTTCTGTTCAGAAAATTCGCATTGAGCGTGCTGCGGTTGAGCAAAGCAGTCTGCGGACGATTGCACTTGATGAGCAGACGACGCAGGTGTCCGAGAAACGGAGGGTTTGGGGAAACCGAGTTGTGTTGGACATGCAAGGAGCAAAGGGCGTTTCGGCGGACTCCGTGGGTGAAGGCACGCTGATGGCGCTTGGCCTATTGACCGTCTTGCTTGGGCCACAGAACCCCCGGCTCCTTCTCTTGGACGATATTGAACTGGCCCTCCATCCGGTGGCGCAGGGGAAACTCATTGAGGTTCTGCGTGCCATCCAGAAGAACAATCCCGAATTACAGATCGTGGCGACCAGCCACTCGCCCTTCATCCTGAACTACCTGAAGCCAGAGGAGATCCGGATGACCTTCCTGGCGGAGAACGGGTTCGCTCGTTGCGAGAAGCTCACGGCACATCCTGAGTTCGAGAAGTGGAAGGACCTGATGAGCCCCGGCGAGTTCTGGAGCACCGTGGGCGAGAGCTGGATCGGCAAGGTGCCCGCGTCAGCGCCGCATGAGTGATCCCTCATACGACTTCGGAGTGGTCTGCGAAGCCCGCGCGGACCGGGACACGGCCTGCGTGCTTGCCGATCGTGTGCTGGTGGATGACATTGATTGGCTCGACGAGGGACTGCTGGACACTCAGCGCCTTTGGCGAGGGCTGACGCCTTCAGAGCCCTTCCTGCGCTGGGCCTCCGTGCGGGCGGAAGCCACGAACGCTGGGCTCAAGAACCTCTTTGGCCATTTTGGAAACAAGCCCGCCGAGCCGGATGCCCTGGTCGCCCGCCGAGCACTCCTGCTTTTCGCGGGCTCGGAACCGAAGCCCCAAGCCGTGATGCTGGTTCGGGACAGCGATGCGGACGAGCGTCGACGTATCGGACTCGAACAGGCTCGCTCGGACAGGCCCTGGCCGTTCCCGGTCGTCATCGGTGTGGCGGAGCCCAAGAGGGAGTGCTGGGTGCTCGCCGGATTCGACGCCCGTGAATCGGAAGAGGACACCCTCAAGCAGGTGGAGCAGCGGCTCTCCTTCCACCCCGTCCGTGACGCCCACAAGCTGACCGCCAGGGAGCACGGCGCGAAGAACGACGCCAAGAAGGCGCTGGAAGAACTCACTTCGGGGAACCTGGAGCGTGAGCGTGAGTGCCTGCGCGACACTCCGTTGGAGACGCTGAGGCAACGCGGTGAACAGGTCGGACTGACGCGGTTCCTGTCCGAACTCAGCGAACGCCTGGTTCCCGTGATGGGCGGTTCCCAGCGCGGCGAGAAGTAGACTTCAAGGTCTCCTCCACCGCTGTCCCTTTGAGTGGAACGCCATATGGACCTTCATCCCAGTCTTGAGCGCACTGCAGCCCTGATCAGGAGAGCCTTCCCTGACGGTGTGACGGAGGCGGACTACCTGCCCCTGCTGACTGTGCTGTACCCACATATGTCGGACAGGGCTCTTGCGAGGGTTGTCGGCCACTTTGTGGGGCAGGACTATCCGCTCGTCCTGAATGACATCTATGGCGTAGGCGGCGGCTCCCAACCCGCGAGTCCAGACGCAGTGGCTGCTGTTCAGGCTCGGCTTGTCGCCGCAGGTCTTGAGGAGTGGATCAAGGAAGAATGATTCAGGGGGCTTCCGCAAAGATACGGGACACGACCTCCCGACTGAGTGGCCTCCAGGAGCAGCCATGACGACCGCCATGTTCCGAGTACTTCATGTCCATCGGCTGACCACCCTGGGGGTGACGATTGCGGCGGTGGACATCTTGTCTGGAGTAGTGGTGCCTGGCGCGCGTGCCTACGCGATGGTCTCTGGCATGCCTGTGGAGATGGTGGTGCGCTCCGTCGCGCTTGAGGGTGGACGCTCACGGATGGACGGAACGGTCACGCTTCAAATCGAGTTAAGCGGAGCGGAGCCGCCCGATGCTGTGGAAGGTGCGGTCTTCGAAGTTCGCTAGCGTCGTCCAGGAGAGTGCCATGCGACAGCGTTTGCTCATCCGTGCAGTGGTCAGACTCTTGACGCCTGAAGAGGGCGGCTCCCATGGCCCCATGGGAAAAGAGTTCAGGCCCAATTGGAACGTTGGAAGCCGCGCCGACGATGGCCAGATGGCATTGGACGGCGGCTTCGTCACATTGGATGACGCCGGACCTCTCGTGCCGGGACAGGAGAAGGAGGCCGTCATCGAGCCGCTTCTGTCCGAGCCTTGGCTGCACGTGGCTCAGGGGATGGAGATTCCGATGCATGCCGGGGCTCGAGTCATCGGTTCTGCTCGAGTCCTGGAGATTGTGCGGATTCAGCCTGAGTGAGGACGCCCCTTACGATTGGCGCGTGAGCCCAAGGTATCCTGGGTTCAAATGACAATTCTTTCCATGATGGTTGGTCATGCTCTGGCGCTCCTGTCCGGCGCCGCCCCCAACAGCTGTGCCGCCCCGGAGCCTGCGCCTTCCTTTGTGGCGAAGTTCTCTCCCTCCGCCTCCGATTGCTCCATGGACTCGACCGTCCCCGGCCCTCTGTGGCTGCCCGTGGCGGTGCGACGCATCCCGGTGGTGGTCCATGTCGTCGCGGACACTGCGTGCGTGAATGGCAATGTGTCGGATGCGCTGGTCCACAGTCAGATCGCGGTCCTCAATGAGGACTTCCGCGCGCTGACTGGCACTCCGGGGGGCAGTGGGGTGGATAGCAAGATTGAGTTCTTCCTTGCCACCGTGGACCCCTCGGGCAACCCGACCACGGGCATCCAGCGCTATTGCAACACGACCTGGTACCAGGACACGGGCAGCTACTGGCTCAGCACCGCGTGGGATCCAACGCGCTACGTGAACATCTACACCAACAGCGCCGGCGGCTCGCGAGGGTACGTGCCCTTCCTCCCCGCGGAGCCCACGGGGGCGGTTGGTCAGCCGCAGGACCGCGTGGTCATCAACTGGCTGGCCTTCGGACGGGTGGGGCCCGTCGTGCCGTACCACAACGGGCGGACCGTCACGCACGAGGTGGGCCACTACCTGGGCCTGTTCCACACGTACTACTCGGGATGCGGCACGGCCACCGCGCCGGACTGCTACACCACCGGAGACCGCATCTGCGACACCCCGCCCAACGCCACCTCCCACAAGGGGTGCACCGCGGGAATCACCAGCTGCGGCGGCGTGCCGGTCCCCATCCAGAACTACATGGAGCTGACGGACGACGCCTGCATGACGGGCTTCAGCGCGGAGCAGGTCCAGCGCATGCGCTGCACCCTGGCCACCTACCGCCCGGACCTGGCGCAGTAGCCCCGAGCCGAAGGAGGCGCTTGGGCGCGCCTCCCTCACGGCTGTCGCGGCAAGACTGCCCGCTCGGCCGTCAGCCGCCGCTCCGGTCACCCCAGCGCCTCTTGAACGTGTCCCGGCGCGCGGTCCACCAGTCGCGCCCGCCGATGCGCATGTGGACGCACTGCGCGCATCCCTGGGCTCCATGCTCGACTTCACCCTGCCCGCAGGCGTCATGACTCTGTGGGTCCGTTACGCCCCTGGCTGCACGCAGATCGGTGAAGGGCTCCGTCCCGTAGCTGGACCTTCGGAGCCCGGACTGGGGGCGTCCATGAAGCGGGATGGGGCAACCCGAATCTCGACGGTGGGATCCGCTCGGCGCTTGGGACAAGGCGGGCCGCGGCATTGGCCTGTGTCTTGCTGACAACCTTCCGTGTTCCTAGAGGCGCCGGGAGGGGCTCCTTGTAGCAATCCCCATTGAGAACCGGTTGAGCCCTGCCTGCCCCAAGCGCACGCCGCGCGGCCTCCGTTCCGTTCAAGAGCGAAAGAAAATCAATGACACGAAAATCATGCATCCGCGTGAGTGGGCGGAGCCTTGGCTTATATGGGGCTTTGCTGTCCACCCTCCTGTTCCTGACAGCGACCCTCGTTTCCTCGGTTGTCTTTGCCGCCAATCCCTCGGAGCCACCTCCGGAGGAGGTCAGCGGTTGCCCGGACTGTCCGCCGCCGCCGGAGTGTGAGCCGGAGGTTTGTGACGGCGTCGATAATGACTGCGATGGAAAGATCGACGAGGGATTGCTGCGCACTCTCTACCGGGACGCGGATGGGGATGGCTATGGCGCGGGCGCTAGCATTCAGGGGTGCCCCCTTGGCCTCGGCTGGGTGACCAACAACCTAGACTGCAACGACTCCAATGCGTCCGTCTGGCAGGTCGCCAGGTTCTACCGGGACGCGGACGGGGACGGCTATGGGGCGCCGAACAACTGGATCGACATTTGTGGGCGTCCCGCCGGTTACGTGACGAACGCAACCGACTGCAATGACAGCAATGCGGCCGTCAAGCCGGGCGCCATCAAGCAGTGCGGCGTGGGCGCTTGCGCTGCATCCGTCCAGGCGTGCGTCAACGGCGTGGAGCGGACCTGCACCCCGGGCACCCCCAGCCCAGAGGTATGCGATCGCGAGGACAACGATTGCAATGGGAAGGTGGATGACGTCCCGCCCATCACCTGTGGCCAGGGGGGCTGCATGCGCTCGGCGCCGGCCTGCGGCGAACTGTGCGAGACCGTGGAGGGCCAGGACGGCAAGCCGCCCAAGGTGGTCTGTGAGTGGGGCAACTACGGTCGGTGCACCCCGGGCACTCCGTCCAAGGAGCTATGCGCCAATGGCCTGGACGATGACTGCAACGGCTCCGCGGACGACGCGAGTGACGAAGCGGATTGGATCACCTTCTATCCCGACCGGGACCATGACGGCGTCGGCGCCAGCTGGGGGGCAGAACTGGCGTGTCGACAGCCTCCGAACACCTCAAGGGTCTCAGGGGATTGTGACGACACGCGGAGCGACATGAAACCAGGGGCCGCTGAACTCTGTGACGGCATCGACAACAACTGCTCCGGTGATGTGGACGAGTCCAGCGTCTGCGAACAGTCCGTCTGCCAATAGCAATCCCTCATTCCATTCCAGCACCGGTATTTCCCTATGAGCCACTCCTCACGACCTCCAGAGCGCCGCAAGCGGTTCGCGGCCAGACTCACGTTGTTCTTTTACGGTGCACAGCTCCTCGGGGGCTGCCTTCCCGAGCCAACCTCCTCGGATGGCACTGACGGCCTGTCCAGGGCACGCTCGCGAGTCGTGTCGGCGAGCATCCCCTTCGAGCTGGGGCCGGACACCATCCTCGACACAGGAACCTCCGGAGGGGACGTGCCGGGCATCACCCCCTTCGTGGCGGATGTGACGCAGAATGGCTCCGCTTCCGTGACGGTGCCCCTCTGGGTTCCGGCGGGACGCGCGGGCATCCAGCCTTCGCTTTCCATCGTCTATGACAGCCAGGGAAGCGACGGGCTCCTGGGCCCTGGCTTCAACCTGTCCGGGCTGTCGCAGATCAGCCTGTGCCCCAACTCCTTCGCGCGAGACGAGAAGACCATCGCCATCGACTTCTCTCCGGACATGGCGTTGCCCGTGAGGGACCGCTACACCCGGACGTATTGCCTGGACGGCGTCCGGCTCGTTCCGTCCGAGAACGATCCGCGCTCCTTCAAGACCGAGCATGACAGCTACGCCTCCATTCGCATCCCCGCTGAATCGGATCCCCAGGATCCGACGACCTTCGAGGTCCGGGGACGTGACGGCCTCATCCGGACCTACGGGAAGACGCTGTCGCGTGAAGACGCCCTCATCCAGGGCCTCTACGAGAAACTGGGCGAGGGACCGGACGGCACCATCCAGGTGACGGAGAGTAAGACGGTCAAGCTCGCATGGGCGCTCGCGGCCGTGGAAGACCATCCCGGAAACCGGATGGATGTGTTCTACGACCAAGCGCCTGTGGGCGCCGAGCCTGGGGCCTGGCATCGGCCTGACCGGATTGTCTACACGCAGCTTCACAATGACTCCGGAACGCTCGAGCCAGGCACGCGTGAGGTCAAGTTCCACTACGGACCGAGGACGGATGTCTTCAAGGGATACCTGGCGGGCGTGAAGGTCGGCCGAGATTTCCGTCTCACGGGCATCGACATGAAGGGGCCCGGAATCGCCACCGGTTCGGGTTCTCCGCCCACCGTGGTGCTGCGCTCCTACAGTCTGACCTACCACCCGAGCGAGACGAGCAACCGGAGCCTGCTGACGGAGCTTCGAGAGTGCGACGGGAAGAACGTGTGCAAGGCGCCAGTGCGCTTCGACTGGGAGCAGGGCTCTTGGGAATTTGAGTACCCGCCGGCTCAGAACGTCAGCGACGCGGCCCAGGGTGTGGGCGTGCATGCTTTCGGGCTGGGCGCGGGCCGCCAGGGTCTCGCGTACTTTGTGAAGTCCCAGAAGATGTCTGAGGAAGACCTTGAGATGACCGACAGGGTCGGCACGACGACGGGCTTCACGGCGCAGATCTGGGAGGACACGATGCGCCTGCTGCAGTTCCCGGACGCCGCATCACCCACGCTGACGGTCTCCAACGTCACGGGCAGAGCTCTCTGGTACCCCTATTTCAACATCGCGGCGACGAACTGGGCCGACGACATCTGGGATGCCATTTTCGGAGACAATGACCCTGGGGACTACTGCGGAAACCGTGCTCAGCGCAATCTCTTTCCATTGGTGGCGGATTGGGATGGCACGGGCCGTTCCACGGTCACGTCGCTGTCGTGTAAGTGGGGCGTGCCAAAGAGTTCTCTCTTTTTTGCACCTATGTATGGCCACAGCCGCATGGGATCGGATGAATTCCTGGCCGTTGGCTCCGAGCCGAACTTCCAGTACTGGCTTGATGTCGATGGTGACGGTCGCAACGATCGCGTGTGGATGGGACAACACGAAATCGATCTGACGGGGGATGCCGATTCAATGGTCCCGGCCAAGCGCCGCGTGGTCGTCAAGTCGGCGTCCGGCAAGGAGCCCAAGGAATCCCCCACTGGCTTCTTCCAGCCGTCTCGGTTCGGCCTGCGTGCAGTGGACCTGGATGGGAGCGGGAAGATGCGCCTGTTGGGAGTGGGCCCCAATGGGAACACCTTCCTGGAGGGGCTCGCCTATCACGATCGCGGGACCAGTGTGTCTCCAACGATGGACGCGTTCAAGACCACCATCCGCAAGCCTCCAGCGATTCCCCCGCTGGTGCCCGACGTTTATGCCTCGACCTTCGACTTCGTGGATGTCAATGGCGATGGGCTCGCGGATGCGGTGATGCTGGGCTTGAGGAGTTCTTCCGATACGGCTCCTCGGCTCACGGTGCAGCTCAACACCGGGGCGGGATTCACCGAGTCCCGTGAGCTTGCACTGCCTGGGGACATTGCCAGCCGCCTGATTGGGGCCAAGACGGAGCACGGGGACTTCGACGGCGATGGACGGGTAGATTTCGCCATCTTCAAGAATGGGGAGTTGGTTCAGTTCCTGCTCGCAGGGACTCAAGGAAACTTCGGCACCCTGGTGTCTCCGGCGGTGGTCCCCAGTGGCGACAATGCGGAATGGGCCCAGGTCATTGACGTCAACAACGATGGGTTGCTCGATTTCACCTGGCGCCAGGGGAACTCGCTGAAGGTCGCGCGGCGCACCAAGGCCATTGATGTGCTCAAGCGGGTGCACGGCAACACCCAGGTCATGAATTATCAGTTTTATTCGGGCCTGAACTATTCGTTCGAATACGCTCCGCTCTCTCAATCGAATCCCCACGGCAACGTCGCGCCCAGCGAGCCGTTCTACACGACGGAGGTGCTGAATGCCCCCTTCAGGCCCTGGCTGCGATTGGCGCCCGAGTCGATGCGCGTGGTTTCGCGGATGTCGCTCAATTCCAATGAACAGCAGCAGCGGAGCTGGCGCTATCTCTATCGGGACGGGCGCTCCGATACACAGGGGCTGGGGTGGCTTGGCTTTGGCTCGCGGGTCGTCGTGGATGAGCTGACCGGGGCTCGGACGACGACGGTCTATGAGAACACTTCCTTGGAGGGAGAGCCGGTCGGCCACCAGTACAACTCGAACATTGTCTACCCCAGGAGGGCGGCGGCTCCCCTGGCGCATCTTCCGCGCGAGGAGACCGTCGAGGTGCCCCTGAATGGGGGCGCGAAGCAGCAGACGCAGCGGACGTGGACCTACAGCCGGAGTCCGGCGACGTATGCACCGACCTACCGGCAGTACGCCAGCCGGCTCGTGGAGACGGTGAAGGAGATCAAGGGCGGCACCGTCACGGTGGTTTCTGAAACGGAGACCCTCACGGAGCTTGATGCGTACGGCACGCCCGTCAAGAGCACCCAGCTTGTCCATGGCGCCAACAAGACCGAGCAGGTGGAGCAGGTCACCACCGTGGGCGCCCTCGGTTTCGACCCGGAGATGTGGAGGCCCCAGGGCACCTGGTCCGTGGCCAGCTCCTGGACGTCTTGCTCCAGGTCGCCAGCGGTCGGCTGCGTGGGCGGAGCGGATGCGGCCAACGTGCGGACGCAGACGTTCACGTTCGACGGCCGTGGGCAGGTTGAGATCGTGG
Source organism: Corallococcus sp. CA041A (assembly GCF_003612075.1). Classification (NCBI taxonomy): domain Bacteria; kingdom Pseudomonadati; phylum Myxococcota; class Myxococcia; order Myxococcales; family Myxococcaceae; genus Corallococcus; species Corallococcus sp. CA041A. Next base: position 12,688 of record NZ_RAWF01000048.1, on the reverse strand, counting down.
AACTGGAGCCTTCGCGCAGCGGCGAGGGCAGCCTGCCGCCGGAGACCTCCGAATCCTATCTCAAGACGACCTTCCTGCGGGATTCGCGCGGACTGGTCCGCAGCGTCGACCGTGAGGGGGGCGGCGTCAAACGCTCCGAGTCGGTCACGTATGACGACGTCGACCAGACGCAGGTGATCTCCTCCACTGATGCGGAAGGGGCGACCTGGAAGTACTTGTACCATCTGGGGCTGGGCGTGCTCGCGCAGGCCGCGGATCCCAACGGTGTGCACACGCGCTTCCAGTACGACGGCTTCGGCCGTCCGCGCGTGGTCACTTCGCTCTACCGTGGGCCTTCTGTCGCGCCAGGTGACCAGTCCGTCGTCCGGACGTTCTACGAGCGCAACGGGGCCCTGTTGCAGCAGCGCACGCAGGTGGCCACGGGTGTGGGGACCCTGACTGAAACCATCACCCGGTTCGACGCGATGGGCCGGCCGGTTTCGAGTCAGGGGCCACGGTTTGACGGTGAGACGGTTGTTTCCAGCGTCAAATACGATGCGCACGGACGCGTTGAGAAGCTGGAGGCTCCGCGGACCAGCACCGAGAGCCCGACCTGGGAGTCCTACGAGTACGACGCCCTGAATCGTCTAACCGTGCGCCGCATGGGAGACGGCATCTCCTCCCCGACGGGGACGCTCGTCGAGCGCCTCGCCTACACGGTTCCGACCGCCTACTCCACCCAGACGTCCGTGACGGATGCGCTGGGGTTGGAGAAGAAGAGTGTCTTCGACTTCCGGGGCCTGATGGTGACGGCGACCGAGGCCGTGGAGACGGCCAAGGAAGCGACCATGGCGTATGGCTATGGCCCCTTTGGCCGGTTGGAGACCACGGACGATCCTCAAGGCAACCGCAGCCTGAACATCTACGACGCCCAGGGACGGCTGGAGCGGTCGGTGGATCCAGGGGCCGGGACGCGCACCTACCGGTACAACGCCTTCGGTGAGGTGAAGCGTGAAGCGGACGGCCTGGACGGCATGGCGGGGCTGCTTGCCACCACGTACGAGCGGGACCGGCTGGGGCGCGTCCTGAGCGCGAAGAACAACCAGGAGGAACTGGCGTACGAGTACGACCTGGGGATGGGCGCGATGCGGCGCCTGACGAAGGCGACCCGCACGGTTCTGGGTGGGCCGCCCGAGCTCGTCACCACGCATCACATCTACGACGAGTTCGGCCGCGAGACGGACACCCTGCAAGACGTAGCGGGTAACTCGCTGGTGGTGAGCCGACAGTTCGATGACTTCGGCCGGCTGAGCCGGCTCACCTATCCCGTCATGCTTAACGGGCAGCCGGTGTCCATCAGCTACGCCTACAACGCGCGCGGTGCGCTCTCGAGCATCTATCGGACGGGCGCCTTCACGACCTACTGGTCAGCGCTTGCGCGGGACAGCGTTGGACGTCTGAAGAAGACGCGGTACGGGAACGGCGTCGAACGGGAGTCTCGCTACGACAGCCGGGGGCGTCTGCGTTTCCTGGAGGCGAAGCGCAATGGCGCCAATGTCCAGCGGCTCGCCTATGAGTACACGGCCAATGACAACCTGGCCGCGCGACATGACCTGATGGTAGGGGTGACGGAGAAGTTCTCCTACGACGTGCTCGACCGGCTGGAGTGGTGGCGGGTGCAGCAGAACTGCCAGCGTTTCGAGAGCCAGTTCCAGTACGACGGCCTTGGCAACCTGCTCAGCCGTTCGCCGGTCATGGGCTGGGAGCCGTCCGCCCTGCTGAATTACAACGGGGGCACGAGCGGCGGGCCTCACGCCGTCAAGCAGGCGCAGCTCGGGAGTGACTCGTTCACCTATGAATATGACCACCGGGGAAACCAGCTCGCGTCTCGGGATGCGACGGGTGCTCTCGTCCGGTCGGTCGACTACACCTCGTTTGACTTGCCGAAGAGCATCACCACCGCGGGCGACACGGTGGCCTTCGGCTACGACGCGTCTGGAGCTCGTGTTCGGAAGAAGAGCGCTCAGGAGGACGTGCTCTATGTGGGGGGCCTCTACCAGCGCCGCACGCAGGGGCTGACGACGACGCACGTCCTCAGCATCCCCAGCCCCGAGGGCGTCATTGGAGAGCTGTCCTGGGATGAGGGGGCGAGCACGGAGAACGTGCGCTACTTCCTCAACGACCGTCAGGGCAGCCCGGACACGGTCACCGACGCATCAGGCGCAGTGGTGGAGCGCATCAAGTACGACCCGTTCGGCGCACGTCGCAACGTCAGCAACCTGGCGCAGGCTCCCAATGCCTTCCATTCGGGCGCACGGAAGGGTTACACGGGGCATGAGCACGACGACGAGCTGGGGCTCATCAACATGCGCGGGCGCATCTACGACCCGCGACTGATGAAGTTCCTCAGCGTGGATCCGGTCGTCGTGGATCCGGGCTCGGTCCAGGCGTACAACGCGTACTCCTACGTCCTGAACAACCCGACCCGCTACACCGACCCAAGCGGCTTCATCCCCTACGGTGGAACGCTGGTGAGTCGGTGGGATGGGGACTTGGGCGGTTCCACGCCGATGCAGAGCCCGGCGATGAGCCTGGTGGATCGCTACATGCTCGCTCCGGGGGCCACGCTCTTCCTGCCCAGCGTGGACTTCAGGGTGCCCAGTGTGGAGGCCCTGGACGATGCGAAGGTGGCGCCAGCGGGGCACTACACGAATGACGTGGGCCAGAGCTCCGCGCCCTACCGTTCCAGTGCGACGTCCGTGCTGACGACAGTCTCCAAGGCGGTGACCCTCCCCGGCTCGGACAGCTTTGCCTGCAATCTGTTCATTGCCTGCTCCGGCATGAGCGGTCTCAGGGGGCAGGTCGACACCATGCTCAAGGCCTCGCAGGCTTACGACCACTACGCGCCCGTCAGCAAGTTCGCGGCGGTCAGTTATGCCGTCAACGAATTCATTCCGTTCGTGACTGCAGGCGAGAGCGTCAAGTCAACATGGACAGCATGCAATGCTCCCGGTGCAATTGGCTGCGCAATGGGGGTTGGCAAGTCTGCCTTCTATGTCGCAATGTCTGGCGCCGCGATTTATGCGGCGGGTGAAGGTATTGCTAGTGGTGCCTCCGCTCTGTCGCGCAGTGCCGGTCAGGGGCTAAAAGCGGCGAAAGGCATGTTCGGCCCTAGCGCCGCAAAGGGGTGCGTCGGTCCGTGCGGTATTCGGAGCGGAGAATGCTTTGTCGCCGGAACACTTATCTGGACGCAGGATGGGCTCAAGCCCATCGAAGAGGTCCAGCCTGGAGATTTCGTCTGGTCGCGGAGTGATGTGTCCGGGGAGTTCGGCTGGCGAGAGGTCGAGCGCACCTTTGTGCGCACGAGCCAGTCAGTGCTCGACCTGGAGCTTCAAGCAGAAAATGGGACGACAGAACTCTATGGCGTCACCGCGGATCATCCATTCTGGGTTGAGGGGAAAGGCTGGGTGGCGGCAAGCCATCTCTCCCCGGGACAGCTGATTCCAAGTGCCCATGGAGGGCTGCTCCGCGTTCACCGTGTTGCGTGGCGCTTTGTGAGCGCTGAGGTATACAACTTCAGGGTAGAGGGATATCACACATATTTTGTGGGTGGACTTGGTGCGTGGGTCCACAATGCGGACTACCTACTTCCGCATGAGATCGTTCCAGGCTTGAGGCCGCCCCAGACAGGCACTACTCCTCACCCATTTGCAGGCGTTCCCAAGGAGCTTCATCCCCAGATTTTTGATATCATATCCGATCTGATGGCGTCCCGCGCTGGTGATGCGGCGGCTGCAGCGCGTCTGGCGGCCCGGACTCCTCATGAGCTGACTTCGAACTTGAAAGGTTGGACTTCATTGGACATCGCTGGGCGAAACAATCCTCTTCGTTTCTTGTACAAGGAAGAGGCCGGCAGGCTTAAGTGGACGGTTAAGGATACTCACAGGTAGGAGGCGAGATGGCGGGCAGTGAGAAGGACAAATGGGCTCGCGACTTGGCCGGAGCTCTTCAAGAGCTTTTGGGAAGGCCAAGCGTCCCGGTCTTGGACATTGAGTGGTTGCTTTCCCGATGTGCAGACACCCGGCAATACCAAGGGCAGCTGCGCGACGAGTCTGTCCGGCAGCTCGTCAAGGATGTTCGGGCCTTCGAAGTCGAGTTCCCTGGCTTGCTTCCTCAGGGGCTATTGGATGGGCCTGGCAGCTAGATGCAAGTCCCAGTCCGAGGGGGCGCTCAGGTCCAAGATGGGAGACATGTTTGTACGGTTGGTGTGCCGGTAGTTGCTGCGGTTTGCCAGCGGGTCGGCAGTCCGTAGCTATGCTGAAGTCTGTATGTCCACCTCCCGCTTGGGCCTGCTCACTGCCTACTACAGGCACCGTTCGAGCATGAGCGGACCGTCCCTATAGGCCGAACCTATCCACTCCATTCACCCCAGCGCTTCTTGAACGTGTCCCTCCGCGCGGCCCACCAGTCGCGCCACTCCTTCACCGCTGCCTCCCTTTCGGCCCGCGGACCCGCGGGCTGGAAGTGGAGTCAGGTGGAGGTCGCGTCCCTCAGGCACATCTCCGCCAGGAACCGCGTGCGGACGTCCTCGCTCTCCAGCAGGTCGATGAGTTCTGGGATGGTGTGCCTTCCCATCGCCTCGCGCGCCTGTGTGAACGCCTTGGAATCCTCCGCCATGCTGCGAGTGTTCCTGGCGCAAGCCCTCCGTGCGAGTGCCGCTGGTGGACACTGTTCCCCAGCGGGCTTCTAGGGCGCGGGTGGGACCGCTATGGTCCACCCCAGCGGAGGACTCGCCCGCCAGGAGCCATGAACTTCGTCTTCATCTCCCCCCACTTCCCCTCCCAGTACTTCCACTTCGCCACCGCGCTGCGCGAGCGTGGCGTGACCGTGCTGGGCATTGGCGACACCCCCTACGAGTCCCTGCGCCAGGAGCTTCGCGAGTCCCTTCGCGAATACTTCTTCGTCCCCAGCCTCACCGACTACGACGCCCTCCTGCGCGCCACCGGCTACCTCACCTGGCGCCACGGCCGCATGGACCGCATCGAGTCCCTCAACGAGTCCTGGCTCGAACTCGAAGCCCGCCTGCGCGAGGACTTCCACGTCCCCGGCCTCCAGCCCTCGGACATCCTCAAGCTGCGCTCCAAGTCCGGCATGGCCGAGGTCTTCCACGCCTCCGGCGTCCCCCACCCGGACCTGCTGCGCGTGCGCGACGCGGACCAGGTGAAGGAGTTCGCCGCCCGCGTGGGCTATCCGCTCGTGCTCAAGCCCGACGTGGGCGTGGGCGCCGCCCACACGTTCAAGGTCGCCAGTGACGCGGAGGTGGACGCCGCGCTCGCGCACCCGCTGCCCACGTCCTATGTCGCGCAGCCCTTCGTGCGCGGCACCATCGTCACCTACGACGGCATCGTGGACCGCCACGGCGTCATCGTCTTCAACCTCAGCCACGAATACAGCGACGGCGGCATGGAGACCGTCACCGAACGGCGCGACATCTCCTTCTGGAGCCTTCAGCACATCCCCGCCGCGCTCGACGTGCTGGGCCGCCAGGTCGTCGCCGCGTTCGGCCTGCGCGAGCGCTGGTTCCACCTGGAGTTCTTCCGCCTGCCAGACGGCCGCTTCGTCGTGCTGGAGGCCAACCTGCGCCCGCCCGGCGGCTTCATGACGGACATGATGAACTACACGTGCGACATCGACGTGTACCGGCTCTATGCCCGCGTGGTGACGGGCGACCCGGTGGCGGACTTCCAGTACACGCCGCGCCACCACGTCTGCCATAGCGCCCGCCGTCACGGCCGCCGCTACAAGCACTCCCACGCGCAGATTGTCGAACGGCTGGGCAAGTCGCTGCTCGTGCACCGTGAGCTGCCGCCCATCTACCACTCGCTGCTGGGTGAAGAGATGTACCTCACGCGCCACACGGACACGGAATCCATGCAGGACGCGGTGCGCTTCATCCAGGCGACGTGAGCTTCAGGGCTCCTGCGTCCAGGTGAGCGAGTACTCGGTGCGCTCGCCGTCGTCGTACAGCTTCGTCGCGAGAGGCGCCTTCGCGCCGCCCGCGGTCAGCAGGGCCTCGAAGAGGGCCTCCACGTAGCCGGGCCCCTTGAGGCTCGAGTTGAAGTGCAGCTCGAAGTGCGCGGGGCCGCGCTCCACGAGCGTCACCTCCGTGTAGTTGTCCGTGCCGCGCAGCACCTCCGGCAGCCGCTGCACCATGCGCCGGGGGCCCAGCACGCGCATCACGCTCATCACCGCGCGCCCCAGCAGCGTGGCCCCGTAGCCTTCCACGTGTGCCCGGGCGAGCCGGGCGAAGCCCTCCGCTTGCGGCAGGCCCGGGTACACCTCTTCGACGACGATCTCCAGGCACCTCGCCCAGAGCGGCACGGGGTAGAGCGGCAACAGCGGCCGGTCCAGGTCCACGCCCGCCTGGCGCAGCCGTTCACGCAGGCGGGGGGACACCTGGCCTCTCAGGCCGTGCTGGAGGAGGCCCTCCACGACCTGCACATAGACCTGCCGCTGTTCGGGCGGCACCGAGCGGGGCCGTCGTGTCACGGAAGAGGACTCACCCGAGCAGCCACTGCATGGCGCCCGGCAGCCGGCGCTGCCAGTCCTTCTCGTGGTGCTCGCCGCCGGGCTCCAGCACCAGCGACACCTCGTGGTCTCCGTAGCCCAGGCCCTTGAGGTGGTGGAAGAAGTCGCGCGTGCCCCGGCCGTAGTCCAGGGGGATGCCGCCCGCGTGGATGGACTCCGTGGCGCCCGCGTCCAGGTAGATGCGCGTCCAGCGCTGGCTGTGCTCGCGCCACGCGTCGAACAGGCGGCCCTGGCTCCACATCACCGTGGGCGACAGCGCGCCGATGCGCCCGAACACCCGCGGGAACTTCCATCCCAGGTACAGGGAGATGAGCCCTCCCAGCGACGAGCCCATCGCGCCGGTCCACTGGCTGCCCTGACGCGTGCGGTACGTCCGGTCGATGTACGGCTTGAGCTCCTCCACGAGGAAGCGCCCGTAGGCCTCGCCTCGCGCGGACACGCCGTTGCGCGGCTCGTCCCACGGCGAGTACTCCTGGAAGCGGCCGGGGCCCGAGTCCACCGCGACGATGATCCACGGCTCCATCCGCCCCGCCTGGACGCTCTCCTCCGCGACGCGGTTGGCGCACCACGTGTCGAAGACGGCGGACTCCGGATGCGCGAAGACGTTCTGCCCGTCGTGCATGTAGAGCACCGGGAAGCGGTGGTCCTGCCAGGAGTCGTAGGCGTCCGGCGTGTAGATGCGGACGGTGCGGTTGAAGCCCTCCTGGGGAGAGGGGAAGTGGCGAAGGATGTGGACGTAGCCCATGCGCTGTTTCTGGGGCCGGACGGGACCGGCCTCGCGAGGATGTCACCGCAGCATAGCCGCACCGCCCCACGCGACGCGGCAAGCGTGGACCGCCGTCCCTGGCCTGGACGGCGGGTCCGAGGAAGGGATGGACCGCGCGTAGAGCCTTCGCTGTAGGGAAGGGTGGTCCCGCTCGTGCAGAGGGCCCGCCGCGTGCGTTCCGTCCTCGTCTGCGTGTGGCTGTTCCTGCTGGGTCTTCCCTTCACGGTGCTCGGCGCGACCTATGAGGTAGACCCCGAGGACACGGGAGAGCAGGCGCTGTTCGCGTTGAGGGAGGATGGCGCCATCACGGCGGAGACGCTGTCCGCGCTGCTGGTGCTGCGGCGCTCGGGAGTGGATCCGGCGCATGCGTCGCGCGCCTCGCTTTATGCGTTGCCGGGGCTGACGTACGCGCGCGTGGATGGGGTCGAGGCTTCAGGGACGCTGACGCAGGAGGAGCGGCGACGGCTGGCGCCCTTCCTGACGACCTCCGCGCCGGAGCGGGTGACGGGGGATGCGCGGCTGCTGACGGCGTTCGCCGCGTCGGATCCGGTGCTTCCTCCAATGGCGCTCCAGGTGCGCGTGGCGGGGCCGGAAGGATGGCGCGTGGGACTGCTCACGTCCCTCACGCGGCGCCGGCTGGGCGCGGTGCACCGGGATGCGAACCGGCGAGCGCTGGTGGCGGAGGCGCCCGGTGTGTCGGTGGCCGTGCCCAAGTTCCACGGTCAGTGGACGGGCGAGCGGGCTTCCGTGCTGGTGGGCTCGTACCGGCTGGGCTTCGGTCAGCGGCTCACGTTGGACACCACCGGGCTTCCCACGCCGGACGGCTTCCTGCCCGACGATGCCGTGCGAGTGCCGGGCGACGTGGAGCGCTGGTGCTTCCTGGGAGAAGGCGCCTGCACCCCCGAGGAGCGCGCCGCGGACGTGACGCCGGACTTCCAGTGGGACGAAGGCTTCCGGGGCGTGGTGGGCACGGTGCGGACCTCTTCGGGCGTGTCCGTGACGGGCTTCGGTTCGTACCAGTCCCGCTCGCTGCTCTCGCATGCCCTGATGGAGCGGGCGTCCTGTGCGGGCACTGCCTGCAAGGCGCCAGCGGTGTGGCTCGAGGGGACGGGCTCGCCCATGGGACGCGTGGTGTCGCGCACGCTGCCCGGTGTGTTCCACGAGTGGGCGGGAGGCGGCCACGCGGCGATGGCGTGGACCCGGCGGGCGCAGGCTGGAGTGACGGCCTGGGGCGCGCGGCCCGTGTGGAACGTGGAGGGCGCGGCGCTCGATTTCCGCTCCACGGCGGGCTACCCGGCGGGCGGCGCTTTCGGCGCGGTGGGCGTGGATGGCGCGTGGGGGCTGGGGCCGGTGGACCTCTTCGTGGAAGCGGCGCGCACGTTCGATTCGGCGCCGGGCGGAGGCGGTGGCTACGGCGCGCTTCAACGCACGGTGGTGGCGGACACATCGAAGGAACTGGAGCTGTCGCTGCGTGCCTACGGGCGCGGCTTCGCCAATCCCTACACGGGCGCGATGTCCGGCCCGGACGAACTGGAGGGCTCACGGGCGCGAAATGAGGTGGGCGCTCGCGTGCGCTACCTGCACCGCGTGGAGGGCGCGCTGCGGCTTCGAGGTGAGGTGGATGCGTGGACGCTGCCCGCTGACGGCGCGGCGGTGGGCAGTGCCGGCACCGTGAACCTGCGGGCTTCGGCCCGGGTGGACTGGCGGGCGCACGCGCTGTTCCAACCGTCGCTGTGGACCGAGTACCGGGACAAGGACGTCGGCGTGGCGGGGGACTGCTTCGACGGTTCGGGCGAGGACCCCTGTTCAGGGTCGCTGCTGCGCATCACGGCCCGGGTGAAGGCGGAGCTTCACGACGCCGTGTCCGTAGCCGCGCAGTACGCGCATGCCCGCGTGGATGATCCGGTGAACCGGGGCGTGCGTGAGGACGCGCATGCGGTGGTGGAGGCGCAGGTGCGGCCTTGCGATGCCGTGAGGCTGCGCGGCCGCGCCGTGTGGAAGGACGAGGACCTGTCGACGCGCAACCGGCTGGAGCAGGCCTTCCGGGCCACGCTCGATGCGAGCTGGACGGCGGACGCCGTGACGACACGGGCCCGGTACGCGTGGGTCGTGGACTTGAAGGACGCGAGAGGTGCCCGGACGCCGCCGGATGCGCCCCGGCACCTGTTCGCGCTGGAAGTGGAGACGCGGTTCTGAAGGGAGCGGAGTGTGGCGGCTTGGGCAGTGCGGGGATGGGGCGTGCGGTTGGGATTGGGATGGGTGCTGGGGTGGATGGGGGCGTGCGGACTGCCCACATGGGAGGAGGAGCCAGCGGCCTGTGAAGCGCTGCTGCCGGGGGACCTGGTCATCACGGAGTACCTCAACGACCCCGTGGGCTCGGACACGGGAAAGGAGTACGTGGAGCTCCACAACCCCACCGGGGAGACCGTGGACCTCCTGGGCGTCACGCTCTTCACCGCGCGCGACGAGGCGGCACAGGAGCGGGTCTACACGTTCACCACGGGCCTGCCGGTGGACGCGGGGGCCTACGTCGTGCTGGGCGACGTGCGTGAGGGCGCGCTGCCCGAGCATGTGGATCAGACCTATGGGGATGCGCTCGGCGCGCTGGGGAACAGCGCGGGGCTCTTGGGTCTGCGGTGCGGGACGCGCGTGCTCGACTCGGTGGTGCTCGAAGCGCCTGCGAAGTCGGGCTTGGCCCGGACCCATGACGGCCTGTCGGGCTGGTGCGATGCGCCGGGCAGTCCAGGCGTCGCGAACGCGCCGTGCCCCTCGCTGCCGGATGGCGGAGTGACCTCCGGAGCGACGTGCCTGCCGCCGGGCGCGAGCGCTCCCCGGGACATCCAGTCCCCGCGACCCGGAGAGCTGATCATCACCGAGGTGATGGCCAACCCGCGCGGCGACGACACCGTGGGCGAGTGGCTGGAGGTCCGCGCCACCGTGCCCGTGGACCTCAATGGGCTGACGGTGGGAACGGACACGTCCGGCACACGCCTGGAGTCGGAGCGCTGTCTGTCCCTCGCCGCCGGAGAGTCCGCGCTGCTCGCGCGAAGGCGGGAGCCGGAGGTGAACGGTGGCCTGCCGGAGCCGCTGGCCACGTTCTCCGTGGACCTGCGCAACGCGGGCGGCATGGTCGCCGTGCGTGCGGGAAGCGTGCTCATCGACAGCGCGCTGTATGGCCCGGCCCAGGACGGCGTGGCCACCCAGGTGTCCGCGCCGCTCACCGCCGATGCGAAGAACAACGACGTCACTGCATCCTGGTGCGCGGCCACGCAGGCCTACGGCGACAAGGGCAACCTGGGCACGCCGGGACGGACCAACCGTGCGTGCACGGGAGCGGACGCGGGAACGGCGCAGGCGGGTTGTATCGACCGGACCACGGGGCAGACCCGTGCGCTCAGAGCTCCCACCGTGGGCTCCCTGGTGCTCAACGAGTTCATGGCCGACCCCGCCGCCGTCCCGGATGCGCAGGGGGAATGGGTGGAGGTGCTCGCGCTGCGCGAGGTGGACCTCAACGGAGTGACGCTCGCCAACGAGTCGGGCAGCTCCGTCCTGGAGTCCCCACTGTGCCTGTCGATGAAGGCAGGAGGCTTCGCGGTCCTCGCACGCAGCGACGATGCCTCACTCAATGGTGGATTGCCCTCGGTGCTCGGCACGTTCGCGTTCGGCCTGGGCAACAGCGCGGGGGCCCATGTCCTCAAGCTGTCGGCGCAGGGCACCGTCCTGGACTCGGTGGCCTTCACGAATGCCGCGAGTGCCGGCGTGTCGTCGCAGCTGGATGCGCGCGTGAGGGACGCCGCCGGCAACGACGCGGCCGGGGCCTTCTGTCCCACGCCCGCCGGCGTGACCTACGGCACGGGCGACCGGGGCACCCCGGGCCGGGAGAACCGCACGTGCACGCGATGAGGACTCTTGTCCTGGGAGGGATGCTGCTCACCGTCCTGTCCGCCTGTGGTGGCGAGGAAGGGGAGTGCGGTCCGAGCACGGGCGTGGTGACGAAGGTCATCGACGGGGACACGGTGGTGCTCCAGGACGGCGAGCGCATCCGCTACCTGCTGGCCGACACCCCGGAGACGACGAAGGGGCACGACGACTGCTTCGGTGAGGAGGCCACGGCGTTCAACCGCTCGCTGGTGGAGGGCCGCACGGTGCGGCTGCGGGACGCGGAGGCGTGCACGGACCGTTACGGGCGGCGGCTCGCCTACGTGTCCGTGGACGGCCAGGACGTGAACGCGCTGCTCGTGCAACGGGGCTATGCGTGCACTTTGTTCATCCCGCCGGCCGGAGCCTCCCGGCGCGGCGAGTTCGAAGCGTTGGAGCTGGAGGCCCGGCGCGCACGCCGGGGCCTGTGGGGTCGCTGCCCGGCGCCGTGTCCCCGGGGACGGCGCTCGTCAGCGTCCACCCTATGGCAAGGTGTCCATCACCGCCCGGGCCAGCTCCGACTCCAGCGGCCAGGCCGCCGGGCGGCGCGACGTGGTGAGGGCCAGCGTGCCATCCGAGAGCCTCGCCCCGAAGTCGTCCCCCACGGACAGCCGCACCCTGCGCACCCGCTCCCGGAGCACGTCGCCCACGTCGGGTGTCGTGGCCAGCTTGGCCAGCACCTCGCCGGTGCGCTCGACGAGCCACGCCAGGGGCTGGATGTGGGCCTCCTGCTCCAGCTCCGCGGCCGTGCCGAACTCCGCCGTCACCTTCGTGCCCCAGGCGGTGGACAACTTGTCGGCCAGCGCGGGCAGGTGGCGGCGCAGGTGCATGGGCGAGGACTCGGGCATCGACTTCGCGGGCGTGTCCAGCACCGTGGCGTCGTGCAGCGTGAGCGCCTCGATGACGCCGTCCGGGACGAACGTCACGTCCAGGTTCTCCCCGCGCGAGCCGTAGCCCCCGGAGGTGATGAGCAGCACGCCGCGGCCCTGGCGGAACTCGCCGTACTCCCGGACGAGCCCCGTGATTTCGCGCCCGCTGCGCAGGAACAGCGACACCTGCGGCAGGTTCAGCGGCAGGCCCTCGTTGCGGCGGCGCATGAGGACGCTCATCGCCTCCAGCACCTCCCAGACGCTGCGCACGGGGCCCCGGGCCAGCGACTCCAGTGGATCCACCGCCTGGGTCGTGCTCATGACCGGCCCTCGCCCCTCTGGACGTGTACTCGGGTCCACGTCCTCGGGGGCAACCGCCCCGTCGCCAGCGTGCGCGCGCCCTGCCCGCCGGTCCTACGTTCCGCGAATGCCATGACCTGCTGCCTCCCGTGTTCTTGGGAGTCAGTCTCCCCCAGGTCACTGACGGGGCCCAGCGGTTCACGGAGGCCTCCCATGGCTGCCCGCCATGTCCCCGGGTTCAATCCCAGAGGTGGGCAACCCACCCCAC
>NZ_RAWF01000489.1:0-2498 GCF_003612075.1 Corallococcus sp. CA041A | reverse complement strand
GGATCAGGCCCCTCGTGAAGGCGCACCCTAACAGCGTGTTCCGGCGCCCATCAGTGGGGCGCGGATGCCCCGGAGCGTACATCCCAAAAGGGCTGCCCCCTTGGCAGCTGGTGGACAGTGCCTACCTTGCGCGGCGCACGGGGGACGGCGGGTCGCATCCCGCCACCCCCTTCAAGCGAAGGAGTCACACCGTATGAAGAAGCTGACGCTGCTGGCCTTGACGCTGGGTGCTATCACCGTGGGCACGGGTTGCCACCGCAACACCCGCGAGGCCGCCAAGGACGACGTGGAGCAGGCGGGCGACAAGGTGAAGGACACGGCCGAGGACGCCGCCGATGCCACGGGCGACGCCGCGGAGAAGGCCGGCGACAAGATCGAGGACGCGACCGACAAGTAGTCAGCCGCCGCCTTTCGAGCGCGGAAGAAACAAGCACCCCGGACGCCGGACCTTCACGGTGCCGGCCTCCGGGGTGTTGTCATTCCTCGCGGATCAGCCGTGCGCGGCTAGAAGCCCGCCGCGAAGTCCTGGAGGAACCAGAACAGGCTGAGCTGGTGGGACGTGCCCTGCGTCGTTCCGTAATCCGAGACGGTCCTGCCAGCCAGCGCGGGAATCTGGGGGCAGGTCAGCTGGCCGTGGATGGCCTGGGCATAGCCGTTGGTGACGAGGGCGCTCGCGAAGGTGGACGTGGAGGGAATCGTCACCTGGCCCGACGTGCTGACCGTGTTGTAGGCGCTGGTGTTCGAGAACGAGACGGCGATGGCGTCCGCGTCGAAGGCGTTGTTCCCGGTGATGAGCTGGTTGATGTACGGCGTGCCGCCGTTCACGCGCCAGGTGCCCGCTTCCCGCGCGGTGGCCACGCCGCTGATGGACGTCCGGCCGGTGACGCGCCCCGTGTGGTCGAAGCGGGCCTGGCACGGCGAGGTGCAGGGAATGCTGACAGGGAAGGGGAAGCGCACCGGGAACCACCCGCCCGGCCGGTAGATCATGAAGTCCCACCAGTAGAAGTAGATCCGGCGCGAGCACCGCAGTCCCAGCGACAGCTGGCTGGAGCCGGTGACCGTCCGGTTGAGGGTCGGGCCCGTCGGGATGGCGTTGGCGCTCAGCGTGTGCTTCGCGCCCGGCCCGTTCCAGCCGTAGAGGCTGCGGCCCGGGGACGAGACGAGGATGGACTGGGTGGTGGTGGGCGTGCGCGTCGTCGTGGTCGTCCAGCCGCAGGTGCAGGGCCCGATGATGGGGTACCACCAGTACCACTGCTGGACGTAGACCATGGCCTCGCCGCGCAGGTGCGGGAAGTCCTTGGACACCTCCTTCACCAGGTCGTACTCGCCCTGGCCATACCTCGCGTCGAGCTCCGTGACGACGGCGTCCAGCTCGCTGCTCACGTGCACGACGTCCTTCTCCGACGTGACGCCCTTGGACACGGTGAGGCTGCACTCCTTTTCGGTCGCGCAGTCCAGGTTCACGTCATAGGGCTGGGTGGCCAGCGCCTGGCCCTGCGGATCCTCCAGCACCAGCTTCTGCGCCCAGCCCGTCTCCCAGGGCTTGTCCAGCGCGCCGAAGAGCTTCACCTGGGAGACTTCGCCCGCCTTGGGCGTCACGTTCACCCCCGCGGTGGCGGTGTCCTTGCCGTCATAGGAGACGAGCTTCGAGGACCGGGGCAGGTCGTCCTGCCGGTCCGTCCACAGGATGCTCGCGGTCAGCTCCCCGTCCACCAGCGCCACGTCGAGCACGGTGGCGATGTTCGGACGGACCTCCTGCGGATCCGCGGCGTGGCCCGGCGCGGCCGCGAGCAGCCCTCCGAGCGCGAAGGAGGAGACGGTCAGCGAGCGCAGCCAGGACGGCACGAGGCCGGACAGGCCTCGCGAGGAGTGTTGGGGCATGTGGCAATCCCTTACGGACGAATGGGGGTCCGCCCCCCGACGCGGGAGGTCGGAGGGCGGTTCCCTGTCAGAGCAGGTCTCGTGCCAGGGATTGCGCCATGTCTGTCATTGATGCTGGTTTCGCAGGGAGTGCGTGGTTTTCCACGATGTTTCCGAAATCGTTTCTTGCGCTGGGAATGTGTCCCTTCCCGTTACGGAAACCCATCGGGTGTAGCGCGGAGGGCTACAGGATGCTGAAGAAGTCCTGGACGCTCTTCTCCATGGAATCCACCTCGTTCTCTGGGAGTGTATAGGTGGACTGGATGTCAAAGGCGCGGCCCATGGGACCCAGGCCTTCGCCCGGGCACACCGCGACGCCCTGCACGGCGATGGCGTAGTTGCCCTGTGCTCGGCCGTACGGCTGCCAGGTGCTGGCGTTGCCGTTGTATGCGTGGAAGGCCTCGCCAGACGTCTGCACGTAGCCGGAGCCGCTGCTCACGTCGCGCATGGCAATCCCCCTGTCGAATTCCTGGTCGCCGGTGGGCGCGTAGCGGGTCTCGTTCAGCAGTGGGCTCAAGCCATTGCCCAGGTGGTACTTGCTCTGCTCCATGGCCGACGCGTTGGGGATGGTGGGCGGG
>NZ_RAWF01000488.1:0-2577 GCF_003612075.1 Corallococcus sp. CA041A | reverse complement strand
GGCTGTACCTGCGCGTGGAGGCCGCATCCTCCACCCCGCACGCGCTCGCCACGATGATGGCGGTGTCGGTGGTGGATGGCTCCGTCTTCCCCATCCCGCCCTTCGCGGTGCTGGTCCCCATGGTCCTGGCCCAGCCGAAGAAGTGGGTGCGCTACTGCCTGCTGGGCACCCTGGCGAGCCTGGTGGGCGGCCTCATCGGCTACGGCCTGGGGGCGTTCGTGGGCGAGGGCATCACGCAGCTGCTGCACATCGACCTGAACGTGCGAGTGGACCGCTTCGGCGTGTCCGGCACGGTGGGCGAGCTGCTGGGCCAGAACTTCTGGGTGCTGGCGCTCCTGTGCTCCATCCTGCCCACGCCGTTCAAGATCGTCGCCATCGGCAGCGGCCTGGTGTCGGTGCCGCTGGAGCGCTTCCTGCTGGCGTCCATCATCGGCCGCTCGGTGCGCTTCTTCCTGGTGGGCGGAGTGGTGCGCTTCTTCGGCCCCACCGCGCGCAAGTGGCTGCGCGTCTGAGCTGACTCAGCGGGCCTGGCCGCGGCGCGTACCGCCCACCGCCAGCTTTGGGGCGCTGCCCTCCAGCACCGCCTCCACCGTGGACAGCAGCACGTCCGGGCGCACCGGCTTCTCCAGCACCTGGAGGGCCACCGTCTCCACGAACGCTCGCGCCTCCGGGGATGACGCACCTCCGGAGATGAACACCATCCGAGACGCCAGCGCGGGCGCCTCCTGCTGGAGCCACCGGTACACCGCGATGCCGTCCATGCCCGGCATCTGAAGGTCGCACAGCACCACGTCGAAGGACTCGCCCGCGGCCACCTTCGCCAGCGCGTCCTCGCCGCGCGTGACGGTGACGACCTCGTGGGCAGGCTCCAGGAGCAGGCGCATGGACTGCGCCAGCCGGGGCTCGTCGTCCACGATGAGCACCCGCCCGCGCCGCCCGGAGGCCGCCGGCGCTGGAGTCTCCTCATCGCGCGCCACCGCGTGCAGCGACGGCGGGCTCCCCCCGCTCCGCACGGGCGCGGGCGGCAGGAGCAGCGTGAAGGTGGCGCCCTGGCCCGGCACGCTGTGCACGCTCAGTTCGCCCCCGTGCGTGCGGACAATCTGCTGACAGATGGCGAGCCCCAGGCCGGTGCCCTCGTCGCTCCCCTTGGTGGTGAAGAACGGGTCGAAGATGCGCGGCAGCACGTCCGGCGGGATGCCGCCGCCCGTGTCCTCCACCTCCACGCGCGCATGGCCGGACGCGTCCGTGCGGGTGCGCACGCGCACCTCGTGGCGGCCAGGGTCCCCTTCCGGGATGGCCTGCAGGGCGTTCACCAGCAGGTTGAGCAACACCTGCCCCAACCGCGCCTCGCTGCCCATCACGCGCGGCACCGGTCCGAAGTCCTCCACCAGCCGGGCGCGCGAGCGCAGGGCGTGAAGCACCACGCGCACCGCGGGCGGCACCAGCGCGTTCAGGTCCACCAGTCCACGCTCCGGCGCGTCCTCGCGGCTGAACACCTGCAGGTCCCGGACGATGAGGCGGATGCGCTCCGCGCCCTCCTGGGCCCCGCGCACGCTGGAGAGCGCGTCGCGCACGCCTGACGGGGCCTGCGCCCCTTCCGCCGCGAGGCTCCTGCGAGCGGCCTCCAGGTTCAGCGCCAGGTAGGCCAGCGGGTTGTTGATTTCATGGCCCACGCCCGCGGCGAGCGTGCCCACGGCCGCCACGCGCTCGGCGGCCACCAGCCGCGCCTGCAGCTCCTTGGTCGCGGTGACGTCGCGGTGGGTCGCCACGAAGTGCGTCACGGCCTGGCCGTTGGCGCGCACCGGGGACAGCTGCATCTCGCTCCACACCCGCGTGCCGTCCGGCCGCGTCAGCACCACCTCCGCGCGCAGCGAACGCTCCTCGCGCAGCGCCTCCAACAGCCGCTGCCGGTCCCCGCCGTCCGCGGACGCCAGCAGCTCCCCGGGCGCCGCGCCGACGAGCTCCTCGCGCCGCCGGCCCACCAGCGCGCACAGGGCCTCGTTGACGAAGACGGTGTGGAGGCCACCCGACTCGCGCACCTCGCAGATGAGCACGCCCTCGTGCACCGCGCGCACGGTGGTGGCCAACAGCTCCAGCAGCTCCACCGCCTGACGGCGCTCCGCGCGCGCCGCCGCGAGCAGCAGGCCCGTCAGCGCGGTGATGCCGATGAAGAGCTGCAGCACCACCAGCCCCCGGTGCGGCAGGTCCACCGTGAAGAACGGGCCCAGCTCCCGCGCCGTGCCGGCGATGGCCGCCAGCGCGATGGAGAGCGAGGACAGCGCCGCCCCCCGCTGCCCGAAGCCCAGGGCCGCCCAGGCCATCAGCGGGAAGAGCAGGAACGTCATCGCGTGCGCCGCGCCGGAGCCCGGCCGGGGGAAGGCGAAGACGCCCACGCACACCATCACCGTCAGCGCCGTGAGCAGCAGCGCTTCCCACGAGCGCGCCATGCGCCGCGGCCTGCGCAGGAGCAGCACCGGCGTCACCAGCAGCATGCCCAGCAGGTCCGCCATCCACCACAGCCAGCCGGAAGCTCCCCACTGCGCGGCGGGCACCACCCCGCCCAGCACGAGCCCCAGC
>NZ_RAWF01000487.1:0-2620 GCF_003612075.1 Corallococcus sp. CA041A | reverse complement strand
GTCCCGGGGATTCAGCCGCGCCTCCATGTTGTCATACCCCACGACCCGGCCCCAGAGCCCCGTCTTCGTGTTGAGCGAGGAGGAGAGTGCGAAGGTGCTGGGCGTGGGCGGTGCGCTGAGCCTGGGCCGGGTCGTGGGGTATGACAACATGGAGGCGCGGCTGAATCCCCGGGACAAGGCCATCCTCCCCCGTCACACGGGCATCATCGGCACCACGGGTGGCGGCAAGTCCACGACCGTCGCGACGCTCATCCACCGGGCGCAGCTCTCCGGCATCGCGACCATCGTCTTCGACGTGGAGGGTGAATACACCCACGTGGACAAACCCACCGACCACGAAGCGATGCGGGAGCTGCTCAAGCAGCGGAAGCAGAAGCCAGAAGGGGTGAAGGACCTGCACATCCATCACCTCACGGGCCGGGACAGCCGCAACCCCCGGCATCCGCACCGGCATGGCTTCTCGCTGAAGTTCTCCAGCCTGTCGCCCTATGCCATCTCGGAGATCCTGAGCATGTCGGACGCGCAGCATGAGCGCTTCCTGCGCGCCTTCGATGTCACGAAGCTGCTCCTGGAGGACTTCAAGCTCTTCCCTCGGAACGAGGCCGAGAGGCAGCAGGTCCTGGAGCTGGACGAGCAGGACACCGGCTATCCACGGATGACCATCGACCACATCCTGGACGTGGTGAATGCGTACACGTACAGCCTGAGCAGCGAGGGCAGGACGGAGCCGCGGGCGGCTGCCGGGCGGCGCAGACGGACAGAGGAGGACGACTCGGATGGCGAGGACGGCGACTCCGAGGAGCTCCCCAACGTCCCACGGGGCCTCACGCTCCTCAGCGAGTTCAAAGCCAACGTCAAGCTGGTGAGGGCGCGGGTCATGGCGCAGAGGAGCACCCATGAGTCGAGCTGGAAGACCCTGGGCAACAAGCTTCAGCTGCTGAAGCGACTGAAGGTCTTCGACGTCGAGAACACCGCGGGCGTGAACTACGACTCCATGCTCCAGGCCGGGCGGGTGTCGGTCATCGACCTGTCGAACACGGACTCGCCGCAGCTGAACAACCTGGTCATCGCGGACATCCTCCGGGGGCTCCAGGAGCACCAGGAGAAGCGCTACCAGGAAGCCGCCGAACGGGACGCCCCCGTCACGCCCGTGCTCATCATCATCGAGGAGGCCCACGAGTTCCTGTCCGCCAATCGCATCAAGCAGATGCCCGTGTTGTTCGAACAGGTGGCGCGCATCGCCAAGCGGGGCCGCAAGCGGTGGCTGGGGCTCGTCTTCGTCACGCAACTGCCCCAGCACCTGCCCGACGAGGTGCTGGCCCTGCTCAACAACTTCATCATCCACAAGATCACCGACGGTGCGGTCATCAACCGGATGCAGAAGTCGGTGGGCAGCATCGACGAAAGCCTGTGGAACCGCGTCTCCCGGCTCGCGCCAGGTCAGGCGCTGGTGTCCTTCAGCAACTTCACCCGGCCCCTGATGGTGGCCGTGGACCCCGCGCCCGTGAAGCGGCTGCTCGTCGACTGAGCCAATGACACGCAAAGGCGTCGTCCTCGCCCACACGGCGGGGACGACGCCTCCAGCATCACCCAGACGTTGGCGTCTGCTACTCCCAGCGGATGCGCTTGCGAGTGCCGTGGTTGGCGCAGGCGCCCGCGGCCCACGTGCCGCAGTTGCCGCAGACCTGCGCGGACTTGAAGAGCGAGTCATCGCAACAACGGACCGCACATATCGCGACGTCCGCGATACAGGGCTGGACATACTCGAGCGCGCAGTACTGCGCGGTCACCGTTCCAGAGGAGTTCTCCTCCTGGTCCTGCCAGTTGTACCCCGCCATCTCCTCCGCCACCTGCGCCGGCGACGGCGTGTTGCCGCTGGGAGTTTCAGGGGACTCCACCGGGCCTCCACAAGCGCTGACCAGGAACATCGTCACTGCCAACAACGCACCGCGAGCAAAGACACGGGCCATTTCAGGCCTCCAGTTCGTGTACCGCGTTGGGGGTTGCTTCAGATGTTGCGCCCACAGGTATGGCCACTCTTTCCGCTTGGTGGAGCCTTTCAACTTTGTCCGCGGGTGAAATGGGATTGAAACCGAACGAACGACAGCCCTGGTGAGGGAGGATTTGTTGGTTGCCCGGCAGTCATGGCGCGGCCATACCCTGAGTCCGTCAATCCTTGCCCCCTCTCGCGCAATGCTCACGTCACTCAAAGTCCAGGAATCGCAGGAGGCAGGAGCGATATAGAGCCAGCCTCATGCTCGGCTCCGCGCTCCTCGCCTCCGTCATCGTTGCCCAGGCTCCCGTGTCCCCGGCCTCACGTGCCGCGGAGACGCTGGGCCTCGGCCCTGTGCTCGACTCCGTCGTCCATCAGGGAGTGACCTACGTCGCGCTCGGCCGTGGCGGCATCGCCGTGCTCAAGCTCGACGGCGCCGCGCCCCAGCTCGTGCGGCGCATCGAAGATGGCCGGCGCTTCGTGCGGCTCGTCGTCGTGGGCCAGTCGCTCCTCGCCATCGAGCAGCGCGAGGAGGCCCATGCGTTCTCGCTCGCCACGCCGGAACAGCCCCAGCCGGATTCGCTGGCCTCCGCGCTGGGCGCGGCGCGCGACCTCACCGTCGTCACG
>NZ_RAWF01000486.1:0-2695 GCF_003612075.1 Corallococcus sp. CA041A | reverse complement strand
GGGCGGGCAGTTGGGGTCAAGCTCGCATGGATTGGGCTCGAGCGCGAAGTTGATGCCGAAAGACAGGTCATTGAAGTTCGCGATCGCCTCCACGAGCCCTTGGCGAATCTTCACGGGAGTGGACGACGATGGCCTGATCTTGATGATCTGGATCTGGGTGGATACGACATTGTTGGTTCGATACTGCTCCTGGCGGGTGTTGCCTGTCTCGAGCATCTCTCGCGACGCATCAAGGCTCACCGCCGCGTCGCCACCCACGTAGACGGCTCCATCGACGACCCGGGTGTCGCTGGCCGGAAACCCAGCCTTCGAGAGGTTCTCAAGGATCTCCCGCGTACCCTCCGCGTCTCTCGAAGCGCCGCCGCAGCCCAACACCCAGGCACAGCAGAGCAATGCGATTGCCGTTCTGGTCATCCGCGACTCCATGCAAGTGTTTGAGGTCTGGAACGTGAAGGTTCCGTCCGGGGTGGGTTTCCCCATGTGGAGCCTAAGGCAGACTTCACTGGAGGTAAAGGCAGTCAGGACTCTGGATCGGCCCATGGGTGGTCAATGATTGACAGGGTTGGAATAATCCACCCGTGGGCCGCGGCATCACTCAGGCCTTCACCGCCTCGAGGATGGTGGTCCCGCTCTGGATGGGGATGAGGCGATGGACCTGCCAGCCGGTCGCGGAGAGCAGTGCCTGGAACTCGTTGTAGGTGCGTTCGCGCCCGTTGGCGACCACCAGCATGTTGAGGTCCATCAGGTGGGTGATGTCGGGGGTCCGGTTGTCCGGAATCACCATCTCCACCACGAAGAGCCGGGCTCCGGCGGGGGCCGACTCATGGAGCCGGCGCAGGAGGGTGGTGCAGGCATCATCCTCCCAGTCGTGGAGGATGTGCTTGAGCAGGTAGGCGTTGGCGGGGGGGATGCCGGGCTCGAAGAAGTTCCCGACCACCACGTCCACCCGGCTGGCGATGCCCCGGGACTCCAGGACGGGCTTCGCGCTTTCGGCGACCTGGGGCAGTTCGAAGAGGATGCCCCGGCAGGAGGGATGGGCGCGCAGCACCTGCGCCAGCAGATCGCCGTGGCTTCCTCCAATGTCCGCCACGCGGGCAAAGGGGGAGAAGTCGACGTGCCGGGCCACCTCGCTGGACACCATCTCGGACCAGTCCCCCATGGAGCGGGCGAAGTGCTCCGCCTCCTCGGGGTTCCGGGCGAAGTGCTCCCAGATGTCGCAGCCCAGCGCGGCCTGGATGGGAGAGCTCCCGGTGCGAATCGCCTCGGGGAGGCGCCCCCAGGGCAGCCAATGCGACGGGCTGCTCTGGATGATGGCCAGCTCCCTCAGGGATCCAGGGACGTTCGAGCACAGCCCCTCGCCCATCGGTGTCAGGGCGAAGGTCCGCTCGGAGAAGGCCACGAAGAGGCCAGCGGCGAGGCCGGCGCGCATCAGTCGGAACAGGGCGTCTGGGTGGACGCCCAGCTCGGTCGCCAGCGAATCACTGTCGCGGGCCCCTCCCTCGAGCCGGTCCGCGATCCCCAGGCGGGCCACGGTGCCAACGACCTGGGTGCGCCAGTAGCTCGTGATTGCAGCGTGGAGCTGCTGAGTGGGGGATGGACTCTCGCCAGGCGTGTTTTCCATGGAGCGAGTCTACCTCCGTGATCCCCGGAGTAGACTCTTTCCGTGGAAGTCGGAGGTCACGAAAGGCCGTGCGGAATGTCGGCGCAATACGATGACATTGGCGTGAAGGTGGCGGACTGGGATGTCCTGCCTGTGCGTTCGGAGTACATCGAAGGCCACACCTTCTTCAAAGCGCTCGGCTCCGTGAAGGGGCAGTCCGTCCTGGACCTGGCCTGTGGTGACGGGCTGTACACGCGGCAGTTCCAGGCGCGGGGAGCTCAGCGGGTGGCCGGCGTGGACATCTCGGAGGAGATGATTCGCGCAGCCCGGCAGCACGAATCAGCCCAGCCCCTGGGAATCGAGTACCACGTGTCGGACGTGGCCGACATGGCGCCGCTGGGTGTCTTTGATTGCGTGACGGCCGTCTATCTCCTGCACTACGCGAACTCGCCCGAACACCTGCTGCGCATGTGCCGGAACATCCACGCCCACCTGAAGCCCGGGGGCCGCTTCGTCACCTACACCTTCAACCCCGGGTTCAGCGCGAAGGGGCCGAACAGCACGCGCTATGGCATCACGATGTTGGACTTCCCGGAGTCACCCCGGGAAGGGCAGGGCATCTCCGCGCAGCTGCACACGAAGACGCCCTTCACCATCCACTTCTCCCACTGGAGCCGGGACGCCTACGAAAGCGCGCTGCGCGAGGCGGGCTTCCAACACCTCACCTGGATGCGCCCGGAATGCTCCCCCGAGGGCATTGCCCGGTACGGCCAGGAGTTCTGGCAGGACTATCTCGACAACCCGCACGCGGTCGCGCTGCGCTGCGAGCGGTGAACTCTCTTGGCCCGTGTGGCGCTGGGGTCCTCCGCCCCAGGGATTCCTGAGACACCTTTCTGGGGGATAGCCTCCCCCTCGTGAGGTGGATGTGAAGAAGCAGAAGCAGGACAGGACGGCAGAGCGCGGTCGGCTCTCGGCGAAGCGGAAGAAGGAGGCCGTGCTCCGTCTGCTCAAGGGCGAGGAGCTCGACGCCCTCTCCCGAGAGTTGGGCGTCACGGCAGCGGTGCTGAGCGAGTGGCGGGAGAAGTTCCTGGCTGG
>NZ_RAWF01000485.1:0-2703 GCF_003612075.1 Corallococcus sp. CA041A | reverse complement strand
GGGCGGGGGCATCGGCGAGGAAGTCGTGCGGTTCGGTGGGGCGGCCGGAGGCGCGCGCCGGGGTGGAGCGTGCGGGAGGCGAGGACTGCTTGCGGCGGGAGGACGGGGAGCGGCGGACCGCGGGCGTCTTCTCGGGGGCCTCTTCGGGAGGCTTGGACGGCACGCGGGAGATGGCCGTCTCGCTGTCGTTCAGCAGGGCCTGCGGCGCGGTGTGGGGCTGGGTGACGCGGAGGCTGTCCTGTGTGGCGGACCGTGAGGGCCGGGGACGGGAGTCCTCGGAGCTGGTGTTCGAGGCGTCGCGAGGAGGGCGGGGACGGGAGTCTTCCGCACCGTTGTGCGAAGCATCGCGGCCAGACCGGGCACGCGCATCGTCCGCGGATCCGTTCGAAGCATCACGGCCAGACCGAGCACGCGCATCGTCCGCGGATCCGCTCGAAGCATCACGGCCAGACCGGGCACGCGCATCGTCGGTGGAGCTATTCGCGGAATCACGGGCAGAACGCGCGCGTGCATCCTCGGATCCATTCGAAGCATCGCGGCCAGACCGGGCACGTGCATCGTCGGCGGAGCTATTCGCGGAATCACGAGGAGGACGGGGACGGGAATCCTCAGCGGACCCATTCGCCGCATCCCGCGCGGAGCGGGACCGCGCATCCTCACCGGACGCGCTGAAGGCTTCACGCGGCGGTTTGGGCCGAGCCTCCTCGGGAGGCGCGTTGAGGGCTTCACGCGGCGGACGGGGCCGCGAGTCCTCGGCGGATCCATGGGCCGCGTCACGTCCGGCGCGCGGACGCGGCTCCTCGGAGCCGTTGGCGGAGCGCTGCCGTGCATCGTCCGAGGCTCCAGACCGGGCACGGCCTTCCTCGGACTCCCGTCCACCCCGGGCGCGAGGCTCGTTGGGCGGCGGCACGAAGGCCGGAGGCTCCTTCGCATGGCGCGCCTTCGGTTCCTCGGGAGGCTGCGTGCCCATGCGCGACAGCGGCGTGAGGATGGTCTCCCCCTCGGCATAACCGGGAGACGCCGTCACGGGCGCCGTGATGCGCAGCGATGAATCCAGCATCACCGGAGGCAGGGCCGGCTGGGTGCGCACGCCCGGTTCGGAATCCTCGGGCTGCGCGGACATCTCATTCGTGGGCGGAGGCGGCCGGAGCGGCTCCGTGGGAGGCGACACCCGGCGCGAGGGCGGCATCGCCGCGGGCTTGCGGACCGCCACCTCCTCCGTCGTGTTGCGGCGGCCCCCCGTGGCGGCAGCGGGAGCCGGCGTCGCCTTCGCCGGAGCGGGTGCCTTGGCGGGCGCCGCGGGCGCGCGAGGCGGCAGCGTGGAGGAGATCTGCGGCAGCGCACTCGCGGGCGGAAGCGTGGCCGGCTCCGGGACCTCTCCGCCCCGGGCGAGCACCTGCGCCACCTGCGTCTCGCTGGAGGTGCCGTCCCCGGTAGACTGCCCGCTCATGAGCAGCAGGCGGGTCTGGTCGCGGCGCTCGGTGAACAGCCGCAGCATCAACTCGCTGCTCTGTTCGGGGTGCCAGATGCGCTGTCCCACGGCGCGCTCGATGGCGCGGGCGAACTCCAGCGTGGTGCCGTAGCGGTCCTCGCGCCGTTTCGCGAGCGCCTTGAGGACGATGGCGTCCAGCTCCGGCGGCACTTCCTTGTTCACGCGCGAGGGCGGAGGCACATCGCCGCTCAGCACGGCGTTCATCATGGCTTCGGCGCTCTTCGCGTAGAAGAGGCGCATGCCGGTGAGGCACTCGTGCAGCACCACGCCCAGGCTGAACAGGTCGCTGCGGGCGTCCAGCGGGTCGCCCATGATCTGTTCCGGGGACATGTAGCCGCTGGTGCCCTTCACCATGCCCACGGCGGTGCGGCCCGCGCGCGCCAGGCTCTTGGCGATGCCGAAGTCGAGCAGCTTGGTGACGCCTTCGTACGTCACCATGATGTTCTTCTCGGCGACGTCGCGGTGGACGACGGGCGAGGGCCGGCCCAGCGGGTCGGTGAAGCTGTGCGCGTAGTTGAGCGCCACGGCCGTGTCGCGCACGGCCATCAGGCTCAGGCCCATGGGGATGGGCTCATGGGCGGTGCGGCACGCGCGGGCCACCTCCACCAGCGTGGCGCCCGGGACGAACTCCATGGCGAGGAACAGCTCACCGTCCGCCACGTCCAGGTCGTACACGTGAGCGATGTGCGGGTGGTTGAACGCGGCCGTGACCTTGGCCTCGTCCAGGAACATCCGGACGAACTCCTCCTCGCCGCGGATGTCGGGGAGGATCTGCTTCAGCACCACCATCTTGCGGAAGCCGGCCAGGCCCTTCTGGGCCGCGAGGAAAATCTCCGCCATCCCGCCTGTCGACAGGCGGCAGAGCACCTCGTACTTGCCCAGCACCCGGCCGCGGAACCCGTCCGGGGTGAGCGTCAGCGTCGTCCCAGCCATTGAAGGGGTCCGACTCTACACCGGGGCAGGCACCGGCGCGAAAGGCCCGGACCCCCGTTTCTGGCTGGATGCCAGGGTTTACGAGGATGAGCCTCCGTCCGGGCGAGGACAGGGTTTCTGGGCGGACGCGCGCGAACTGTCCGACACCGGAGGGGCCGCCTCCGGGACGGACGGACAGCGGGAAGGGCGCCGCTACTGTGCGTGCCATGCGGCTGCGAGGGCATCAGTCAGGCAGGTGGGGACGGCGCGTGGGGGCGCTCCTGGGGGTGCTCCTGGGG
>NZ_RAWF01000484.1:0-2746 GCF_003612075.1 Corallococcus sp. CA041A | reverse complement strand
GTCCCCAGCCCTGGCCCATCCGGCTCGCACACTGGGCCAACGTGCCGCTGCTCGCCATCCTCGCGGCCAGCGGGCTGCAGATCCTCGCCGCGTATCCGCGCATGGGAACTCGCGGGCGGCCCATCGCGCTCTACCCCTTCCAGGACGCCGTGCCGCCGTCGTGGCTGCGCCTGGGGGACTGGCTCGCGGGAGCGCGCAGCTGGCACTTCGCGTTCGGTTGGTTCCTGGCCCTCAACGGCTTCGTGTACGTGCTCTACCTCGCGCTCAGCGGTGAGTGGCGCCGCCGCCTGTTCCTCCCGCGCCGCGACACGCGCGATGCCGTGGCCACGTTCGCGTACTACCTGCGGCTCCGCCCCGCCCCCGCGCAGTCGGGCCTCTACAACGGGCTCCAGCGGCTGGCGTACACCGCCACGCTGCTCATGGGCGCGCTGTCCGTCCTGTCCGGACTCGCCATCTACAAGCCCGTGCAGCTCCGGTGGCTCACGGCGCTCTTCGGTGGCTACGACCCCGCGCGCTTCGTGCACCTGCTGCTGCTCGCGCTGTTCGCGTTCTTCACCGTGGGCCACGTCGTCCTCGTCGCCCTGCACCCGCGCACCTTCGGGGAGATGATCACCGGCGGGAGGAAGCCTGATGCCCCCTGAGCGCGTCCTCACCCGCCGCCGCGTCCTCCTGGGCGCCGCCGCGCTCGCCACCAACGCGTGCGACTCCCAACGTCCGCGCGCGGGCTTCCTCGGCGTGATGGACCGCTTCAACGAGCGCGCCCAATCCGCCCTCTTCCACCCCGGCCGGCTCGCCCCCGAGGAGTCCATCGAGCAGCTCACCCCGCTCGGAGACTTCCCCCAGTACTTCCTCTCCGACACCGTGCCGCTGGCCCCCGCTGGCTGGACGCTGGAGGTGGGTGGACTCGTGGCCCGCCCGCGCGCCTTCACGCTGGAGGAATTGCAGCGGCTGCCCCGGACCGACTACCGGATCCGCCACCACTGCGTGGAGGGCTGGAGCGCGGTGGCGTCGTGGCACGGCGTGGCCATCCGCGACCTGGCTCGGGCCGTGGGCGCGGACACGCGCGCGGGGTTCGTGGAGTTCCGCTCGTTCGACCAGGGCTACTACTCATCCTGGGATGCGCCGAGCGCGCTGCACCCGCAGACCGTGCTCGCGTACGGCATGAACGGAGCGCCGCTCATTCCCGGCCACGGCGCGCCACTGCGCCTCTATTCGGGCGTGAAGCTGGGCTACAAGATGGTGAAGTACCTCACCACCGTGCGCTTCCTCCCGGAGGCCACGGGGGGCACCTGGGAGGACAGGGGCTACGAGTGGTTCGCCGGCGTGTAGCCCGTGGGCCTTCAGCGCTTGGAACTCACGACGCCCGGCAGGAACGGCGTGAAGCCGCGCTTGCGCAGGGCCTCGCGCTCGGCGAGCAGGGCCGCCAGCGCCGCCTCGCGCGTGGGGAAGTGGTTCACCGCGGCGCCGTTGATGACGCCGCTGGTGCTGATGAACATGAGCGTCATCTCGTCGCCGCCGTAGCGGTACGAGCGGTGCGTGCCGCGCTCCAGCACCTCGCGGCGCACCTTGCCGAAGGTGCGCCCCGCCGTGTGGCGGACGACGAGCCCATCCAGGTTGATGAGCAGGTCCACGCGGCCGTTGAACTTGGCGAACTGCGCCTCCACGTCGTTCCGCCAGCGCAGCACGTCCTCATCCGTTACCAGGATGCAGTCGGTGAAGTTCGCGGTGACGACGTCGTGCTCGGCGTCGCGTTCGAAGGACATCCCCCAGGCCATGGCATGTCCTCCTTCAGGCCTGCGCGGCGTTGCCCGCGAGGAACGCCGACACCAGCGCGGCCGTCTCCGCCGGACGCTCCACCTGGGGGTAGTGCCCCGGCCCCGGCAGGTGCGTCATGCGCGCGTTCCGGATGAGCCCCACCACCGCCTGCTTGAGGAACACGGGCGGCAGGAACGGATCATCCGTGGCCACCACCAGCGTGGGCGCGGTGATGGCGGACAGCCGGTCCGCGAAGCCTCCCGCCGTCCAGGAATCGAAGCACTGCTCGATGGCGTCCTTCGACACCGCGCCCGAGTCCTTCAGCAGGGCCTCCAGCGACTCCGGAGACAGCTGCTTGCAGGCCAGCCCCAGGATGGTCTTCTGCTTCTCCCGGTCCCCCGCGGAGCCACGGAACAGCCCGGCCGCGTCCGGAGGCAGCGGCAGCCCCGCCGCGGGCACCGTGTTGAGCAACACCAGGCCGCTGACGCGCGCAGGCGCATCCGCCGCCACCCACTTGGCGATCTGCCCGCCCATGCTGTGGCCCACCACCGCGAAGCGCTGCGCCTTCGCGTGGTCCGCCACCGCGAGCACGTCCTTGGCGTACTGCTCCAGCGTGTACCCCGACGCCGGCCGTCCGGACGCCCCGGTGCCCCGATGGTCCGGGACGATGAGCCGCAGGCCGGTCATGTCCAGCTTCTCCAGCATCGAGTCCCACACCGCGCCGGACACCATCCACCCGTGCACCAGCACCACGTCGCGAGGACCGTCCCCCAGGACCCGGTAGTGCAGGGGTGTTCCGTCCGTCGCGTTCGTCGTGGGCATGGGGGGTCTTCCTCCGGGGGGAGATCTGCTGGAAGTCGTTGCTTAAAGGGGAAGCGTAGCAAGCCACGACTGGGGCGTGGCCGTCCACCTGCTCGGGGGTTGCCTGACGGCCA
Organism: Corallococcus sp. CA041A; assembly: GCF_003612075.1. Lineage (NCBI taxonomy): Bacteria > Pseudomonadati > Myxococcota > Myxococcia > Myxococcales > Myxococcaceae > Corallococcus > Corallococcus sp. CA041A. The sequence goes on along the minus strand of NZ_RAWF01000484.1, from coordinate 56 downwards.
GAGGGGCGAGCTGTCCTGACGGGTAGGTGCGCGGGAGGGAATGAAGGGTGGGAGCG
>NZ_RAWF01000483.1:0-2783 GCF_003612075.1 Corallococcus sp. CA041A | reverse complement strand
GTGGGGGCAGGGGCGGGCGAGGCTTCCATGAGGGACACTCCCGGAGCGGGCGCCGGGGACGTCGCGTAGGCCGGCGTCTCCAGCGGAGGCAGGATGGCCGGGTCCTCCATGACGGGAAGGCCCGGAGCGGCGTCCCGGCGAGACGGACCGGAGGCCTGCGCGGGAGCATCCATCAAGGGCAGGCCGGAAGTGGCCTGCGGTGCATCCCAGTGCTCGGCGGCCGACGGTCCGGAGGCGGGCTCCCGGCGGGGGAAACCGGACGAAGCCTGGGCCTGCGCGCCACCCATCCGGGCGGAGGCCTGGGCCTGCGAGGCCGAATCCATGTGCGGCAGACCGGAGGCCTGGGCCTGCGCGGGCGCGTCCATGAGGGGCAGGCCGGGCGAACCCTGCGCGTTGCCACGAGGCTGGCCAGAGGCGGCCTGGGCCTGCGCGGGCGCGTCCATGCGAGGCAGGCCGGGAGAACCCTGCGCGTTGCTACGTGGCTGGGCGGAGGCGGCCTGGGGGCGCGAAACGTGCGGCTCCGTGCCGTAGGCCGGCGTGAGCGCGGAGCCCGGGCGGGGCTCCGTGGAGGGCACCGGAGGCTGCGCGGCGCGAGGCACGGCGACGCCAGGATTCTGGAAGCCCGGCTCCGACAGGGCCGCGGTGGGCGCGGCGCGCGGAGGCACGGCGGCCATCGGCGCCACGCCCGGAGGCGGCGCGGCGGGACGCGGAGGCTGCACGGCGCCAGCGGGCGCGTTCCCAACGGGAGGCGTGGCGCGAGGAGGCATGGGCGCCGCCGCCCGAGGCGCCTGCTGCGCGGGAGCCCGGACCGCCTGACCCTCCGCGTGCTGCGCGGGGACGCGATCGGCCTGGGCAGGACGCGCAGCCGGAGCCGCCGCGCGAATCGTCGCATCCGCGGGGGACGCATCCGCCTGGGGCGCTGCAGGGCGCGCAGCCGGAGCTGCCGCGCGAATCGTCGCATCCGCGGGGGACGCATCCGCCTGGGGCGCTGCAGGGCGCGCAGCCGGAGCTGCCGCGCGAATCGTCGCATCCGCCTGGGGCGAAGCAGGACGCGCGGTCGGAGCCGCCGCGCGAATCGTCGCATCCGCGGGGGACGCAGGGGCCGGCGCGGGGCGAGCCGCGGGAGCCGGATGGGGCGCACGCACGGGACCATCCGTTGGAGGCACAGCGGCGCGAGGCGCGGCGGCCGGAGCCTGCGCGGGCGGTCGGGGCGCTGCTGCGCGCGGCGCGGCGGGAGGCACGGGCGCCATCCCCGGACGAACCGACGGCGTCATGCCCGGCGGAGTGACAGGGCCGCGAGGCGCCTCCAGCGCGAAGGCCGGCGTACCGCGCAGCGTCTCCGGCTCCAGCGGTTCGCTGTTCAGCGTGATGGGGTCGCCGCCGTCGGCGTCCTGGGCCATGCGGTCCCCGGCCTTGCGGCGATCAATGTGGATGTCGCGGTCGAGCAGGCTCGGGAGGGGGGCCACCGCGGGTGGGCGCGCGCCATTGGCGGCGCAAGCGGGGCAATCTCCGACCGGCGGCAGCGAGGCGCCGCACTTCAGGCACTTGGACAACGGATCCTCCCAGCGACGCGGACAACCGTCGCCATGAAAGGCCGCATTCAGGCCTGTAGCAAGAAAAGGACAAGCCCCCACCGGTCCCTCGCCCGAGGAACCGTCAGGGGCTCGTCAGCGCCATGCAACCCGCCCCGGAGGACGGTGCGTATGGGCGCCTCACGCTAGGCGTGGACGCGGCGCCGTCCCGCTGCTCCCACCAGGAGAAGCACGATGATCGCTCCCACGACCGACATGATGATGCCGGAGGCATGCAGGTCGAACAGCCGGCCGTTGCGCTCGAAGAGAGAGCCGATGAGACCACCCACCAGCGAACCCACCATGCCCAGCAGCGTCGTGGCCACCAGCCCCATGCTCTGCTTGCCCGGCAGGATGGCCCGGGCGATGAGTCCCGCGATGAGGCCGATGATGATGAATGCGATGATCCCCATGAGAGTCTCTCCCGTGTGAGGGACCCGCGAGGTCCCGAATGGCAGAAACGTAGGAATCACCACACGAATCCGTGACCTGGGATGCAGGGAGGGACTGTCTGCTCGACTGCTAACCGAGCGACCCGTCCAGGTGCTGCATCACCGCGAGCGCCGCGAGCGCCGCCGTCTCCGTGCGCAGGATGCGCGAGCCCAGCGTCACCGGTCGCGCGCCCAGCCCCCGCAGGCCCTCCACCTCCTCGCGCGCGAGCCCGCCCTCGGGGCCAATCACCAGCGCCACTGGCGTCCCCGCGGCCACGCTCCGGAACGCCTCGCCCAGCGGCACAGCGGACTCCTCTTCGTCCAGCACCAGCAGCAGCGTGCCCGGCGTCAGGGCACGCGCCGCGTCCAGCAGCGGACGGGGCGGATGCACCACCGGCACATCATCGCGCCGGCACTGGCGCGCGGCCTCCTCGACAATCTTCGCCCACCGCTGGGTGCGCTCCTCGGCGCGCTTCGGCTCCAGCTTCACCACGCTGCGCGCGGTGGCCACCGGATGGAACGCGGTGGCGCCCAGCTCCGTGCCCTTCTGCAGCACCAGCTCCATCTTGTCCCCCTTGGGCAGTCCCTGGAGGATGCTCATCTCGCGCGCGGGCGGAGTCACCCGCACGGCCCCCAGCACCAGCCGCACGGACTCCGCGTCCAAGCCGGTGACGCGCGCCTCGAAGGCGCGGCCCTTGCCGTCGAACACCTCCAGCGCGTCGCCGTCCTCCAGCCGCAGCACGTGGACGAGGTAGTGGCGGCGCTCGCCCGTGAGCGTCAC
>NZ_RAWF01000482.1:0-2800 GCF_003612075.1 Corallococcus sp. CA041A | reverse complement strand
GCCCCCGACCCCGCGCCGGACGCAGTCTTGAGCCTACAAGTTGACCCGCAGGCACCCCGCCGCTAATGAATACTCTGTGTCACGGAATATCCATAAAGAGGATGAAGCGCTCTCGAAGGACGTCGACCGGATGCAGGAGTTGATGTTCTCGCTGGGCCGTCGCCGTTCACTCCGTGATCCCATCGCCAGCACCTGCGAGCAGCTCCAGTTCACGCCGCCCCAGGTGCATGCCCTGCTGTGGCTGGGCCTGGACGACTCGCTCACCATGGGCGAGCTGGCCAAGCGACTGGGCGTCACCGAAAAGACCGTCACGGGCGTCGTGGACCGCCTGGAGCGCGAAGGCCACCTCGTCCGCGAACGCGGGGACACCGACCGGCGCATCGTGCGCTGCCGCCTCACCGACAAGGGCAAGCAGACCTTCGCCAAGCTCGACCGCTCCATGCACCGCGCGATGGGCGTGGTGATGGGCATGCTCGACCCTGACGACCGCCAGGCCCTCTTCCGCGTCCTGGAGAAGGTGCTCAGCAAGATGGACGCGCCCGCGCCCACGCCGGACACCGCGACAGGGACCTGAGGCCCTCAGCGCCCGCCCGGCGCCCGCGCCCACAGGAGGCGCGGGTGCAGGAGCAGCGCGAACGCCTCCCGCACCGTCCAGTACGCCCGGTCCCACCCGCGCATCCGCCCGGCGATGGGGGCGGGACTCGTGGCCACCTCCAGGCCCTCGCGCCGGAAGCACTGCCTCGCGCGCAGCAGGTGATACGGGTCGGAGACCACCACCACCCGGCGCGCCCCCCGCTCGCGCAGCACGCGCGCGCTGAACCGCGCGTTGGCTTGCGTGGAGTGGCTGTCCTCCTCCAGCACGCACGCGGACGCGGGCACGCCCGCCGCCACCGCCAGCTTGAGCATCACCCGCGCCTCGGACGGCGGATGGGCGCCCACGCCGCCAGACAACAGCAGCCACGGCGCCACGCCCCGGCGATACAGCGCCACCGCGTGCTCCATGCGCGCCACCAGCGCGCCGGACGGCACACCTCCCGGCAACACCCGCGCGCCCAGCACCACCAGCACGTCCGCGTCCGTCACACGTTCGTGACGTCCAAACCGGTCCACCCACCAGGCCAGCCCGAACACGCCGCCCGTGAGCACGCCCGCGAACAGGAGCACCGCCCGGCGCGCACGTCCGGGTCTGGGAAGAAGGGCAAGGGGACGCACCGCCGGGAACCTAGTCCTGCACCGGACATCCCGCGGCCCCGCGAACACCTTCAGCGAGGCATTGTGTCCGCGATAACAGGTTTCACGGTGTGGGTTGGACGAACGACCGGGTGAATTGTCGCGATGCGTATCGCCCGAGAGTGGGTCTCAAGACACAATGCGTAAGATGACCCGGCCGGGGTCCGAGACGAACCCGGAGCGGCCGGTGGGAGGCATACGGATGGATGTCAAAGGCGTCGCATTCCTGGCACGGCAGACCATGGCGGTGCAGGCCTTCGGCGAACCGGCATGGAAGGCCTTCCTCGCGGAGCAGGCGAAGCGGGACCCCATCTTCGGGCAGCTCATCATGCCCGTCTCACGCATCCCGGCGGACGCCTTCCTGCGCTTCAACGAGGCCATGACCCAGCGCTTCTACGGCGGCGACACCAAGGCCTACTGGCAATACGGCATCAAGTCCGCCGAGTACGCGCTGGGCCAGGGCCAGCTCAAGACGATGTTCGGCAAGGACGACTTCCGCCGCTTCGCCCTGTTCACCCCCGGCATCTGGAAGGGCTACTTCACCGAAGGCGAGCTGACCGCGCAGTTGCAGGGCGACACCGTGGAGCTGCGCATCACCGGCGTGCCCCGTCCGCACATCTACTTCGAGCTCGCGGTGATGGGCTTCGCCGCCGGCGGCCTCGCGTACCTGAGCGGCCGCAAGGAGATCCACCACGAGGTGATGAAGGGCTTCAGCAAGGGGGACATGGAGGTCCTCTACCGCTTCACCCTGCCCACCCCGGCTTGAGCCTCAGGGCGCCGCGGCGGCCGAGGCCGTGCCCGCGGGCGCGGCCGGAGCCACCACAATGGGAGACGCGACCGGAGCCTCGGCGGGAGCAAGCCGCAGGTCCGCCACCACGGGGTAGTGGTCGGACACGCCCACGTGCAGCACGCGCGTGGACACCGGCGTGAACGCGCCGCACGCCATCACGTAGTCGATGCGCAGGGACTTCAGGAACAGCGGCATCGGGTAGGTGCCCGTCCCGTCGGAGCGGGTGACGCGCGCCACGTCCTGGAGCTGGCGGCGCAACAGGCGCACCGGGCGCGAGTCCGGGTCGTCGTTCAAATCCCCCATCAGGAGCCGGGGCCGGGTGTCCTTCGCCAGCAGCTGCGAGATGAAGACGCTCTGGCGCACGCGCGCCGCGCCGTTGAAGGGCCGGCGGATGAGGTGCGTGGCGTAGACGCTCACCTCGCGCCCGTCCACGTCCAGCACGGCGTGCGCCAGCGTGCGCGGCTCCGCGCCACCCGGCGTGGGCAGCGGGTACTGCGCCAGGGACTGAAGCGGATAGCGCGACAGGAGCGCGATGCCGTACGCGCCGCCGTACAGCCGCGTGGTGCCGAAGTGCGCGCGGTACTTCAGGCCGGTGAGCGCGGACAGCCGCTCCACCTGGTCCTGGCCGTGCGCGCGCGTGGAGCCCACGTCCACCTCCTGCAGCGCGACGACGTCCGGGCCCTCCTGGCGGATGACCTCCGCCACCTGCTCCAGCCCCTTGAGGCCGGACTGGATGTTGAAGGTCATCACCCGCAGGGCGCCCGGGTCGCGCTTGGGGGC
>NZ_RAWF01000481.1:0-2856 GCF_003612075.1 Corallococcus sp. CA041A | reverse complement strand
GCACGTCGCCGCTGCCATCCGCTGGGTAGTGCGCCTTTCTCCCCAGGACGCCCTCCGCAAGGCGGGCTGCCTCGCCGAGGGCTTCTGGCTGCGCGATTTGTTAGAGAACTTCTGGCGACCTACTTAGTCAGGGCGATGGGGCCCCGGACGTAAAAAGGGGCCAACATCTCGCTTGCCACAGGGAAGAAATGATGTAGAAGGGCGGCCCCACGGGCGCGGTTGGCCCGCCGGGAACCGGGCGGCACCTGCTGTGGAGGCGTGGCCGAGCGGTTGAAGGCAGCGGTCTTGAAAACCGCAGAAGGTGAAAGCCTTCCGTAGGTTCGAATCCTACCGCCTCCGATTTTGAGCTTGAGTTTCGTGGTTCTTTGACAGAGAAGAGTTGGAGAGATGGCCGAGAGGCTGAAGGCACAGGTTTGCTAAACCTGCATACTCGCAAGGGTATCGAGGGTTCGAATCCCTCTCTCTCCGCCACTTGATGTAAAGCAGCAGCCGGAAGAAATGCTCCCTTAGCTCAGCTGGATAGAGCGTCGGACTACGAATCCGAAGGCCGGAGGTTCGAATCCTCCAGGGAGCGCCACTTCTTCTCAGGCGCGCACGTAACATGAGTGACGACATCGCTTTCATGCAGCAGGCTTTAGAGCTCGCGCGGGAAGCGGCTTCACTTGGGGAAGTACCGGTAGGTGCGGTGGCGGTGCTCGACGGAAACGTCGTGGGCATTGGATACAACCGCCGCGAATGCGACCGGAATCCCTTCGCCCACGCCGAAATGATTGCCCTCGCCGCCGCTGCGAAAGCTCGCGACGCGTGGCGACTTTCCGGGGTGACCCTCTACGTGACGCTGGAACCGTGTGCCATGTGCGCCGGTGCTCTAGTTCAGTCTCGTGTCACCCGACTCGTCTTTGGTACAATGGATCCGAAAGCGGGTGCGGTCGGCTCGCTGTACAACCTGGTGGAAGAGCCCCGGCACAACCACCGGCTTCAAGTGACAAGTGGTATCCTGGCGGACGACAGTCGCCAGCTTCTCAAGACGTTCTTCGAGCGCTTGCGCGCGAAGCGACGTGAAAACTGAATACTCTGGAGAGCTGGCCGAGTGGTCGAAGGCACCTGACTCGAAATCAGGCGTACCGGTAACGGTACCGTAGGTTCGAATCCTACGCTCTCCGCTCCATCGTGATTGGAGAGGTGGCCGAGCGGTTGAAGGCACACGCCTGGAACGCGTGCATATCTGAAAGGGTATCGTGGGTTCGAATCCCACCCTCTCCGTTGTTATTTTCGAAGTCGCAGCACTGATTTTGTGGTCGGGACAACGTGGGGGCGCGAACCCCGCCAGGTCCGGAAGGAAGCAACGGTAGCGTACTTCCGCGTGTGTCCCGGCCGTTCTGTTTCACCTGAAGCGCCGACATCCCTCCGGGGATGCCGGCGCTTCGGCTTTGCGGGCTTGCTCTCCCCTGCCCGGCTGACTGCTTCGCTTCAGTCGCGGACGAGGATGGTTTCGCGCCCCACCTCGCGGACGACGCGGAAGCCGGCGGCCTGGAGCTCCGTCAGGGCCCGGCCCTCGAAAGTGACGGCGCGGTTGAAGGCCCGGTCGTGGATGGAGGCCTGGAAGGCCGCGTCCCGGGGCCAGTCGCAGGTGCGCCAGGGGATGTTCTTGCCGATGTAGAAGAAGCCCCCGGAGCCCCACAGTCCTTCGTTGACGATGAGCAGCCCCGTCGCGTCCCCCCTCGTGGCCCGGGCGATGGCGCGGAACTGGTCCGCTCGCAGGTCGTTGGACGGGAAGCCGCGGCCATGCACGAAGCCCAGGGCCAGCGCGAGCACCGCCGCCCCATTCCTCAGGCCCTGCCGGGAGAGCGTGGAGAAGTACGCGGCCAGCTGGGACGCGGCCGCGAGCAGCGCCACCGCCAGCCCCGGGTAGAGGAAGCGCTCCTCCTTGTGGGGCGTGGCCAGGAGGACGGCGGTGTAGACGGCCGCGCAGGTGAGCGGCAGGGACAGCGCGCGAAAGCGCACCAGGGGGGCCAGCGACAAGGGTACGGCGGCCCAGGCCCAGAGGGGCACGGCCTGGAGCAGCGGCCCCCAGTAGAAGTCCGGCGGTGAGGCGCCGAACGCGGCGGCGGCCTTCCCGGAGAGGAGGTTGTAGTCCACGTAGGCCCGGAACGAGTGGAAGGGCGTGCCCCAGGTGCCCCAGTCGAGCAGGCCCAGGCCCACCGCCACCGCCGCGCCCCCCACGCAGGTGAAGGCGAGCAGGCGCCACCTCCGGGCGACGGCCAGCCACAGGAGCGCGGCGACCACGAAGAGGGCGGACGGGTAACGCGTCACCACGGCGAGCCCCAGGGCCATGCCGCCCAGGAGCCCCGCCCGGCGCACGCGTGCGTCCGCGCCGGTGTCCGGCCGGTCCAGGGCCTCCATGGCCACGAGGAGGAAGGACGCGGAGAAGGACTCGGACAGGGTGCGTCCGGCGAAGAGGAGCACTGGCGCGCTCAGCCCTACAAGCAGCACCGCGAGCGCCCCACCCCACGGGCCCGCCCTGCGCTCCGCGAAGCGGTAGACGGCCCACAGGCTCCAGGCGTGCAGGGCGAATTGGGGCAGCGCCACCACGCCCCGGTAGACGCGCGGATCGGTGACGCCGAACCCGTGCGCCACCTTGAGGAAGGCGGCCAGCACGCCGGGGACAGCCCAGTTGCGCAGGCCCTCGCGCCACTCCCAGGCCAGCACGCCGTAGCCGTGCACGCGCCAGTACGCGGGCTCCAGCGCCTGGAACACCTCGTCCGGATGGATGCGCCCCAATTCGCTCACCGCGAGGGCGCACGGCACCAGCGCCACCGCGAGGAGCCCCAGCACGCGCAAGCCCACGGGCAGCCC
>NZ_RAWF01000480.1:0-2886 GCF_003612075.1 Corallococcus sp. CA041A | reverse complement strand
CCCCTGCCTCGCCCCCCGGGCCCCCTGCCACGCGGCCGGGCGCCTCGAGTAAGGTGTCCAAGGACGTCCAGTAGCCCGACCTTCCGCCATGCGCCCCGCCCTCCTCCTGCTGCTCGTCGCCGTCTCCGGTCCGTCCTGGGCGGAGGACTCCGCGTCCACGAAGAAGGCGGCGAACGGCGCGACGCCAGCGCCCCAGGCTCCGGCGGCGAAGAAGCCGGCCAAGGCCATCCGCCTGGAAGCCATCAAGGTCGAGGGGCGCATCCAGAAGCCGGAAGCCTTCTATTTCCTCGACCGCTCCAAGCCGAGCTTCGACGACCTGAACCGCACGGAGAGCTTCGTGCCCAAGGTGGTCCAGAGCGTGCAGCAGGACCCGTTCTAGATCCATGGCCCTTCAAACCCGCCCCAAGTTGCTGCGCGTCGGCGTCATCCAGGACGGGCGCATCGTCGAAGAGCACCACCTGCTCCACGACTCCGTCACCATTGGCGATGACGCCCGCAACACCATCGTCATGCCCCCGTCCGAGGCGCGCCCGCCGCGCTTCAAGGTGCTGGAGAACCGCGGCCAGCAGTTCCACCTCATCATCGACGAGCACATGCAGGGCCGCATCAACCTGGGCTCGTCGGACGTGGACTTCGACGCGCTCCGGGAGCAGGGGCTCGCCACCCGCCGCGCGGACGACACCTTCGACCTACCGTTGCAGGAGAGCGCCCGCGGCAAGGTGGACCTGCCGGACGCCACGCTCTTCTTCCACTTCATCCCCGCGCCCGCACCGGGTTCCAAGCCCACCCTCCCCCCGGAGCTGAAGGCCAGCACGTGGCGCACGGTGGACCGCGTCTTCTTCGGCATCCTGCTGACGATGCTTGTGCTCTACGTGCTGAGCGTCGCGATCATCGTCGCCCAGCCCGCGCCGGTGGAGGCGGAGGTGGAGCTGGACCAACTGGAAGACCGCTTCGTGCGCGCCATCATTCCGCCCCAGCCCGCGAAGAAGGAGGAGCCCAAGGAGACGGCCGCGACCGGGGAGAAGAAGCCGGAAGAGGAAAAGACCGCTCCGAAGAAGACGCCCACCACCGCTTCGCCGTCCGCTCCCGCCAACAGCGCGGAACGCCGGCAGCAGCTCACGGAGAAGGTGGGCAACACCGGCATCCTCAAGCTGCTGGGCGGCACGGGCCCCGGCGGCGGAGACGCCATCGCGGACGTGCTCGGGAACTCCGGCAGCGGCGCCAACGTGGCGGAGGCGCTCGCGGGCGCGACGGCGGGTGGCGCGCTCACGGCGGGCTCGGGCGGCGGCAACGGCATCGCCAATCCTCAGGGAGACACCGGCGGCAAGATGGCGGGCATCGGCGCCACGCAGACGTCCGGCGCGGGCACCGTGAACACCGGCCAGAAGCAGGTCGTCAAGGTGCCCCAGGTCGTGGACTCGGTGCCGGAAGTGGATAGCTCCGAGGTCAAGCCCAAGGAACTGGCCCGCGAGATCCAGCGCAGGAAGGCCTCCATCCAGCGCTGCTACGAGAACGGGCTCAAGCGCGACCCCTCCCTCAAGGGCAGGGTCATGATTCGCTTCGACCTGACGCCGCAAGGCCGCGCCAGCAACGTCGAGGTGGAGGAATCCACCCTGCGCTCGGACGAGGTCATCAACTGCATCAAGACCACCATGCGCACCTGGACGTTCCCTTTCAAACCGAGTGACGACGTCCCCGTCAGCTACCCGTTCATCTTCTCGCCAGGGGAATAGGCTCGACCGTCCGGACCTTCCGGGGTCACCGGACCCGCGGGGAGCACATGGAGAAGCTGGCAGTCATCGCCACATCCCCTCTCTTCGAGATGCTGGCCCCCGCCGAGCTCGCTCGGCTGGCGGAGCTGGCACGGCTGTACCGCTACGCGCACGGCGAGGTGGTGTTCGAAGAGGGCGACCTGGGTGACAGCCTCTTCGTCATCGTGCGCGGCCAGGTGGAGGTGGTGCGCCGGGGTGTGAGCAACGAGGTGAAGCCCCTCACCGTCCTGGGCCCGCCGGAGTTCTTCGGGGAGATGGGCCTCATCGACAAGGACCACCGCTCCGCCACCGTGCGCGCCCTGGGCGAAGTGGAACTGCTCCAGCTCACCGCGCAGGATTTGCGGACCTTCCGGCTGGCGCACGCGGACGGCTTCACCTTCATCGTCGTGAACATCGCGCGCAGCCTGTCCGCCCGCCTGCGCGAGGCCAACGCCCGCCTGGCCCCCCAGGACTGAGTTCCGGAGCTGGAAAGCCGGACTCCGGGGCGATGGGGCATTGCGTTGACACCCCTCCCCCTCACTCCTAGGCTCGACTCTCGCAGCTTGGGAAGGGCCGGAAGGACTCGTGAGGCGCATGCGCACCCTGGGAATGCTCGCCGTCGTGGGAGGACTCGTCACCTCCGGGATGGCGCTGGCGCAGTCGCCCGCGTCGCCGCCGCGCCCCGCTCCGCCCGCGCTGGACAAGGCCGGTGACGTGCCGGACAGCCAGAAGCTGGAGCGCAGCACGCAGGCCCTGGGCGGCATGCGGGAGTCGCTTCGCCAGGTGTTCGAGAAGGTCGAAGAGGCGCGGCGCACCAAGGACGTGGTGAAGCTCAACTGCGCCAACGAGAAGCTGACGCAGATAAAAGGCCTCCTGCGCATCTCCGAGCAGGCGGACGTAGCCCTCCAGGAGGCCGTCAGCAAGAGCGAGGCGGCGCCCGGCGAGCACGAGTTCACCAAGGTAATGATCGCCCAGCAGAAGGTGGGCCAGCTGCGCTCGGAGGCCGAGGAGTGCATCGGCCAGCTCGCCTTCCGCACCGACGAGAACCTCTTCGTGGAGGTGGAGGAGCCGGACAACCTGCCCGGTGGTGACCCCACGCGGCCCCCGCCGCCGCCGGACCTGGTGGTCCGTCCCC